>CAZWMF010000370.1:0-4514 GCA_964634535.1 uncultured Opitutaceae bacterium
TGTTCAGCCCCTCAACCAGGAATCGGGTGGCGGTGCCGGGCGACGCCTGGGCCGCGAACTCACCCAGGGCAAGACAAGCCACCATGAACAGGACGCCGATGCCCAGGCTCACCCGTCCGCGCCGCAGCAGCTGGACGAGTTCGCGCCGCTTCATCCCAGCGCGGGCCGCGAAATAATTTTGCACGGACTTCTGCACCCCCGCCGCCCCGTCCCGCGGCGGCGGATTGGTGACGTGGATTTCCAATTGGAGGCCATCCCGCCACGGCAACTCCCGGGCCCAACTCAAAATAAATTCCTCCGCTTCGGCGTCCAAGTCGCGCTCGAGAAGCGGCGACGGGTCCATCGGATTGAAGAGCTGTGCCAGCTCCCTCAACCGCAAAAAGATGCTTGAATGGACATCCGGGACCATGGCCTACGATCGTCCCGATCCACGTCCGGGTCAAAACCCGGGCAGCCGGCGCTCTCCAAATGGACTCGCATTCACACTTAAAATGCTATCCTTGTTTAATTTAAACACTGGTTAAGGTTGAGTTACGCTCGCTTTTTAGAGCCGTTTTGGCGTCCGCGGCGCATTATTAGGCTTTATCGAAGGCTGCCCTCGGCAATAACTCAGCCCATGGCCAAAGCGTTTCACGACCTGACCGAACGTGAGATCCTCGCCCTGGCCATTTCGTTGGAAGAGGACGACGGTCGTACGTACGGGGACTTCGCGAACCGCCTTCGCGGCGAATTCCCCGAAACGGCAGCCGCACTCGTGACGATGCAGGCCGAGGAATCCAACCATCGGCATCGGCTGATCGACGCATTCCGGGCCCGCTTCGGCGACCACATTCCGATGATTCGCCGGGGCGACGTGAAGGGCTTCGTGCCGCGCAAGTCGGTTTGGCTCATGCGCACCGTGTCGGTCGCCCGGGTGTGGATCGAGGTCGCCAACATGGAGGAGGAGACCCTGCGTTTCTACCAGGCGGCGGCGGCGCGGTCGACCGATGCGCAGATCCGGCAACTCTTGGGCGACCTCGCCTCGGAGGAGGTCAAGCACCGCTCGCTCGCCGAAAACCTGGAGGGCGAACACGTCGCCTCGGGAGCCAAGGATCGCGAGGAGGCCACGCGCCATCGGGCCTTCGTCTTGCGGATCGTGCAACCCGGCTTGGCCGGCCTCATGGACGGATCGGTGTCGACGCTGGCGCCGCTTTTCGCCGCCGCCTTTGCGACCCACAGCAGCGCCGACGCCTTCCGGGTGGGTCTAGCCGCCTCGATCGGCGCCGGCATCAGCATGGGCTTCGCCGAAGGCTTGTCGGACGACGGGGTCCTGAGCGGCCGGGGCCGGCCGCTTTTGCGCGGCGGCGTCTGCGGCCTGATGACCACGATCGGCGGACTCGGCCATACCCTACCCTACCTCGTCGCGGATTTCCACACCGCCACGATGATCGCCACGGGCGTCGTGGCCGTCGAACTGGCCGCGATTTCCTGGATTCGCAATCATTTCATGGACACGCCCTTCTTGTCCGCGGCCTTCCAGGTGATCGTGGGCGGCGTACTCGTATTCCTGACGGGCTATCTGATCGGCTCCGTCTGAGATTTGGTTGCTCCCCACCGGTGAGGGCAAGGGGCGCCCCCCAAGCCGCATACGCTTGTGGCACGCTCCCGACCTTCGCGTTCAGCATACTCGATCGCCCGAACCGCTCGGGCATGGACGCTCGCAACCGCATCCACTCGGCACTTCGCCTGCTGTGTAGCGGTGTCTTCACAAAGCGCTCCGGCGCATCCGGGACCCGTGACGGCCGAGCGGGCTTGATTAGGCGCCAGCGGCGACTTTAGCTGGCAGCACGCAAGCCACCGCCACAGACGCCGAACCGCTCCACGCCGATCCTGGTCTTTACAACGAGGATCTCGCGCCCGTCCCGCCGGCCCGCCGGACGTGGCGGATCGGCAGCTATGCCGCCCTTTGGATCTCGATGTCGGCCTGCATTCCGACGTACATGCTCGCCTCGTCCCTGATCGGCCAAGGGATGAACTGGTGGCAGGCGATCGGCACGATATTTCTCGGCAATGCGATCGTGCTCATCCCGATGGTGTTGAACGCCCACGCAGGCACGCGCTACGGCATTCCCTTTCCCGTCTACTGCCGGGCCTCGTTCGGCACCCGGGGCGCCAATATCCCGGCCCTGCTCCGGGCGTTGGTCGCCTGCGGATGGTTCGGCATCCAGACTTGGATCGGCGGGGACGCGCTGTTCAAGATCCTTTCAGTCTTCGCCCCCGGATTGGCGGAAGCGGGAGCCGACTTCCTGGGCGTGAGCTGGCCCCAACTGGCCTGCTTCCTGGTCTTTTGGGGGATCAACATGTACGTGGTCCATCGGGGTATCGAGTCGATCCGGGTGCTCCTGAACATCAAGGCGCCACTTCTTCTGGTGCTCGGCCTGCTCCTCCTCGCCTGGGCCTACCGGCGCGCGGGCGGATTCGGCCCGATTCTCGACCAACCGTCGGCGTTTGCTCCGGGCGGACCCCACGCCGGCCATTTCTGGGCTTTTTTCGTTCCCGCCCTCACCGGCATGATCGGGTTCTGGGCAACCCTGTCCCTGAACATCCCGGACTTTTCTCGCTATGCGGTCGGCCAACGCGATCAGATTTGGGGACAGACGCTGGGTCTGCCCCTGACCATGGCCCTGTACTCCTTTATCGGCGTAGCGGTCACGAGCGCCACGACGATCATCTTCGGCAAGACGATTTGGAACCCGGTCGATGTGCTGAAGCGCTTCCAAAATCCCGTCGTCCTGGTCGGCGCCATGTTGGCGGTGTGCGTCGCAACCCTGGCGACCAATCTGGCCGCCAACGTGGTCAGCCCGGCCAACGACATTTCCAACCTGGCGCCCGGCCGAATTTCCTTCCGCGCCGGAGGCCTGATCACCGGCATGGTCGGCATCCTGATGCTGCCGTGGAAACTGGTGGCCGATCCGACCGGCTACATCTTCACCTGGCTCGTGGGCTACAGCGCGCTTTTGGGGCCCATTGGCGGGATCCTGATCGCCGATTACTTTGTGGTGCGCCGGTGCCGGTTGGATGTCGCCGGGCTTTATCGCGAAAATGGACCCTACCAATACCGCCGCGGCGTGAGCGTCGTGGCCGTCGTCGCGTTCGTGGTGGCCGTGCTGCCCTCGTTGCCCGGCTTCCTCGCGCAAATCGGCGCCTTTCGCGCCGACGCATTGCCGGGCTGGCTGATCGATCTCTATAGCTACGCCTGGTTTGCTGGCTTCGGGATCGCTTTCCTGGTGTATCTCCTGCTGCGCTGCATCGCCCCCAAGGGCTAGCCTTCGTTTTTTCGATCTATGAAATCCATTCCGCTTCCGCCGTGCGCCGACCAGCCCGCGCCCTATGCGGGCCCGTCGGCCGAAGAGGTGCTGCGGCTGCGCAAGCAGTACCTCAGTCCCGCGATCTTCCACTACTACAAGAAGCCCATCATGCTGGTGGAGGGTAAAATGCAGTACGTCTGGGACGAGACCGGCAAGCGCTACCTCGATGGGCTCGGCGGCATCGTCACGATCAGCGTGGGCCATTGCCACCCCCACGTGGTGGCCGCCGCCCAAAAGCAGAATGAGACGCTCCAGCATTCGACCACGATCTACCTGCAGCCCCGGATCGTGGAATACGCGGAAAAACTGGCCTCGAAGTTTCCCGGCGAATTGAAGGTGTGCTATTTCGTGAACTCGGGCTCCGAGGCCAACGATCTGGCGCTGCTGATGGCCCGGGTGTCCACCGGTAACTACGACATCATATCGCTGCGCAACGCCTACCACGGCGGCAACGCTTCGGGCATGGCGGCCACCGCGCACAGCACGTGGAAGTTCAATGTGCCGCACTCCTTCGGGGTCCACCACGCGGTCGCCCCGTATCCCTACCGCGGGCCCTTCGGCTACGACGATCCCGACGCCGGCCGAAAATACGCCGACGACGTGAAGAACCTGATCGATTACGCTTCGCCGGGCCGCGTGGCCGGCTTCATCGCCGAGTCGATCCAGGGCGTTGGCGGGTTCGTGGTCTTCCCCGACGGCTACTTGGCGCGCGTCTATGAACACGTTCGCGCCGCCGGCGGCGTGTGCATCGCCGACGAAGTCCAAACCGGCTTTGGCCGCACCGGCACCCACTTCTGGGGTTTTGAGACGCAGGGCGTCATCCCCGACATCGTCACCCTGGCCAAGGGCATCGGCAACGGCGCGCCGCTGGCCGCCGTGGTCACGACGCCAAAGATCGCCGCGGCACTCGCGCAGAAAGTCCATTTCAACACCTTCGGCGGCAATCCCGTCGTAAGCGCGATCGGCCGGGCCGTCCTCGAGGTCATCGAGCGCGACCACCTGCAGGAAAATTCGCTCCGGTTGGGCAACCGGCTGTTCGCCGGCCTGGAAGTGGATGGACTCGCCCTTGCCGATCACCATGCGCCGGATCGTGAACTCGTCGCACGAGGCGATCGTCCCTGACGTCGGCGCGGCGCGAACGAGCTGCGGCGGCTCCTCGTTCCAGAG
>CAZWMF010000371.1:0-4495 GCA_964634535.1 uncultured Opitutaceae bacterium
GGTCAACAATTGCTAAGAAGGCACGCAATCCCAAGCGAGCGCAGAGGCGTCCTTACGCAGAGCGCTCCACTTTCCGAAGTGCCGCCATCACCGCGTCCCTCCGATAAAGCCCGCGCCATCCAAGCCGGCTCACCGGCTGCAGGCCCGCGCAGTGAAATTCCGAACCGAACACTTGCCGATGCCGATGAATAGCGCCACTTCCTGCTCGTTCATCCGAATAGGGGGCGCCTGTCGTATCGACTTATCGTCGACGCCGCCGCCTCCGGCCCTGTAGCGTAATGCAACCTTACCCTGAGGTCACGAACTCAGAAACGGCGGGCGGTCCATGAATCGGACCTGATGGCCGATACGTTCAGCGCGGTATTACGAACGCCCGCTTGATACCCTCATCGAGTGTCGCGAGTCTTGCGCTAACCGATTCGGCGAGCTGAAAGAGATGCGCGTCCGTCGTTTTGTCGGCCGTATGGCACCAAGAGGGAAAAGTGGTTGCTGGCTGCCCATCCGGGGTAAACTCGTGGCGATCGCCGAGGGCTTCCAACATGCCGGCCAGTGTAGTTGCGGCTTCTTCGACACTCACCAAGCCCTTCGACCTCAGAACGGAAACCCGGACGAAACCAAGCTGCGGAATCGCCGAGGTAAGCAGCATTGTGTCTGGATCAGCCCGCTGGCGACTGAGCCATTTCGCAACCCTGGAATGATCGACATGGTCCGCCCAACCCCAAGCGACTAGGACGTTGACGTCGAGGAGATACCTCATGGAAAATCGACGAGCAATTCCCGCACCGTGGCGGTTGTCAGTGGCTCAGATTCCGGCGGGGACGCGAAAATCTTGGCTCCGGTCGCCCGACAGCGAACGCGCCTGACGCCAACTTGCGGGTTGGCCACGGCGAGCGCCTTTTGGCGGAGCAGTTCGGAAAGCGTCACGTTCTGCTTCCTGGCCAGCTTCCGAAGCCGCCGGGCCTCGTCCGAACTTACCTTGAAAGTGAGCGTTGTCATGGTAATACCGTAATACGAGTACGCATTAGGGCAAGTTCCATTGACGGACCGGACAAAGCCGCTGTTTTCAACCGTCCGGGTCTCCTTCAGTAATCACTGGCTCCGATTTGGAATGCGGTCGATTTTTGAGTCCCGGGCGCCGGCCGCGCGAGGCCCACTCGCGCCCCTCGGGTCAATAGAAAGGCATTACCGTGATCGAGGGTTCGGCCGAACCCATGGTTTGGCACTTTCCAGCCCACCGGGTAACCGCGTGGAACCCGTGTTTTCCCGACCCGATTAGAAGGAATTGTTCGGTTCACCACGTGACGCGAACGCCTTCATGAAACAGGGTGGGCGAGCCCGTATAAATGATGCCATCAGCGCTACGATCGGTTTCGATGCGCGCGTCCGTGACATTCTCGACGGTTACAAAGGCCTCAAACATCTTCGTCATCTGATAGCTGGCATGAATGTTGACCACGGTAGCCGCACTTATTCGAAGCGTGTTCTCCTCGTCCTGAAACTCCCTCCCATAGGCCCGAACCGCAGCCGACAAGGTGAGCCTCGATGACGCGTTCCATGCCGCGCTCAGTAGCCCGCTGCGGCGCGGAACCCCAGCCAGTTGCCTGCCGACTAGATCCGGCTGAAAGGCCGCTGCGGCAATGCGTGGGTCGGTGAGAACCTCCTTGGCTTCAAAGGTGAGCCATGGACTGGGCCGCCATTCTGCGGTGAACGTCGCGCCCAGGATTCGCGACCTTTCCAAATTCATCCATTGCTCTTCGAGGTACCCGTTGGGCGCGGCGCCAAATATCGGCAGGCCCCCGGAGTCGCGAGGCACGGAGGCGGTTCCAATCACATCGCGTTGGTAGTTGGAAAACAATGCTCCGCCAAAGGTGATCGTTCCCGTATGAGCCGCCGGAAACCGCTCGATCGACGTCGAGTTCGATCCCGGCCACGCCGGCACGTGAAGCACATAGTCTCCTCCGACCTCGACGCTCAAATTGCGCGCGGTCCGCAACGCAGGATTCGGCGCGATGAGCAGCGCATCATGGCCGTATGGTTGAAACAGCTCGCTCAGCGTCGGTCTCGTAAATGCCTGCTGGACGTTGCCATGCACGCGCCACGGATTCGAAGGCACCCAGACGAAACTCGCGCTCGGGCTGGCTTCGACTCCGGCATCGGTGGCGAATTCCCGGTCGCTCAACGCGTGATCGGCGAGCAGGTCGGTCTCCACACTGTGCCCTCCGATTTCCTCCCAGCCGTCGATTCGTGCCCCAAGAGCAATACGAACGGCAGCGAGAACCGGTTGGTCACGCAGGACGTAAATGCCCAAGTCGCCTTGTTCACCACCACCGTCCAACCCCACCGCGTAGCGCCCATCCACCGAGTCCAGGTCGTTTCTCGTCTCGCCCTTGACGGAGCGAAAATCGGCACCGGCGTTGGTCGTCGAGCCATCGGCATCCCGCCACTCGCCGCGCCAGGAAGCGCCCATCGTCGTTGTAGGCACTGCATTCTGATCCAGCACGGGAGTTTCGAGCGTGCGTGCATCGTTGACGGAGCTAAAACTTGTCTTGGTCGCGTCGCCCTGCGCATAGGCCTCAGCGCTCCAGACAAAGCCGGGATTCGGATGTCCCTCGACCGATATCAACACCAACTCCCTCTTGCCGCTGCCTTGCTGATAGGGCGTTCCGTCTCCGTGAGAATCTTCACTTCCCCGAATGGTGGCTGTCAAAACGAGGTTCTTCCCAATCAATTCGCGCCAGCGTGTCTCCAATCAGCCGTGCCGATCCCAGGCGGCTTTGTCGATCGCGCCGCGCTGCGCTCGTTCCACTGGCGTGAACCCGCCGGTTGTGAAGACATCCCCGAGCACCTGCAACACTCCCGCCCCGGTCGGCTCCGCTGCGACGAATTCCGAGTTTAGCGTGCCGAAACTTCCGACGGTCGTCGCAAGTTGTCCGGTGCCAACGACCACTTCCTTTGTGAGGGTGGGATCCTGGGGCCCACCACCAACCGCCGTTCCGGGCCTTCGCGCAAGCTCTCCGATTGCAGGGGTGGTGAAGATCTGGACAACGCCACCCGTCGCTCCGTCACCCCAAGCGGTGGCGCCCCCGCCCGCGACCGCCTCAATCCGCGAAACGCCTTCCATCGGGACCTCTTCCCAGGGTATCCGGCCGGTAAAGGGATCGCTAAAGTGAATATCGTCGAGCACGACTTTCGCTCCGCTCCCCCAAGCGCCCGCTCCGTACATGGGACACCCCCGTCCATCCCATGAGAATCTTGAGCCCTCGAGTCGCCCCAAATCCAAGAATTCCGGTTCGAGGCCCAGCGTCCCGGTCATCGTCGCCGCCGGACTTTGCCGAACGGTGCTTCCCGAAAGTCCATCGACGCAAAACGCCGATTCGCTCTGGCGTTGCGGTATGCGAAGGGGAGTCGCCACATAAGCGCCATAGTTCCCAAAGGAGCCAAATGAGCCCAGCGGGCCAAATTCAAAATACAAGCGGAGTTTGGGTAGTAGATTCAAGAGCCGCAACTCATCTGAGCTCAGATAAGCCCGGTACTCCGGCGCCGAGACGATGACCGGTGCCATAATCGACGCCGAGGCCGTCACTGAGCTGCACAAGTTCTTTGCTTGCTGACTATCCGGAGCCAATGGCTCGGCTCCCCTGCCAAGAATCCAGGATCCCAGGAAAAAAATGAGAAGAGCCGGTCCACTCACGAATTTGCCTTGTCGTCCAGGCTTCGCTCCCGATTGCACGCCTTCATGAATGGGGCTTGGTATTTCAGCCAACACCGGCGCGTGTCCTCCGACGGGCATCCGACGGATATTTCCTCGGATCGATTCGATGACGCCGAAACGCGCGCTCGTCTTAAGCCGCGTGACGGACACAGCTCCCGCCGCATTCCCACCAATCCCACAGGAGGAGCTGAAGGCCTTGATCAAGGTATGGCGTTTCAAAGCGGAAGCATTACTGCAACCAGTAGTAATTACTATGACATTTGTAGTAGTCCGACAAGTCAAAACGCTCCTGCGCCCCAACTGCACTTTCGGCAGACACATCCGCGGCCTCGGCGCGGTTCGTCTCGATCGGATTTTCGCGCGATCGATCAATTCGCCCTTTCCGCTTCCCGGATTGAGCACCCCAAAGGCCGGCATCTATGACTTCGGCGATGTCGCGCGTCGGCCGACTAATCGAGTTGCTCCAAGTCTTGCGACGCAACCGCCAACCGGTGACGGCGGCGGCCCTCGCTCGGGAAGTCGAAGTCAGCCTGCGCGAGGTACAAACCATCTGCGCAGAATGGACATGCCGAGGCGTACCAATTCTGCAACCCGTCACCCAAATGGATCTCGGCCTTACCTTTGTCGGGTCCGATCCCGACGGGCATCGCCTCCGCGTGTATCACCCTCAAGGTGACCGGTCAGGGCGGCCTCGGGTTCAATCGTACTACGGGCTCCCTTCGCCGATGCCGTCGTCTCCGATCTTTGAGCGCCACAAATCCGATTCGGCTCCAAATCCACTGT
>CAZWMF010000372.1:0-4494 GCA_964634535.1 uncultured Opitutaceae bacterium
ACAGGATCTGCAGGACGTGGCGGACCTTCTCGCGGATCTCGCGCTCGCCGCCGATCTGGTGCTCCCGGGGATACAGGGCCAGGTTGTCGTAGACGCTGAGCGAATTGAAGAGCGCCCCGGCCTGGAAAACCATCGCCATGCGCACCGCCGTGCGGGTGGACTCCAACTGCGGATCCTGGCCGTTGACCAGGACCCGGCCGGCGGTCGGTTCCTCGAGCCCCACCAGATGCCGAAGGAGCACGGTCTTGCCCGATCCGCTGGGGCCCATCATGACGAAGATCTCCCCCGGCTCGACCTCAAAGGACACCTCCTTCAGGACCTTGAGCGTGCCGAAATTCTTCGTCAGGGACTCCACGCTGACGCCGACGGCGGGCGTCTCGGCGGCGGTGAACGGATTGCGGGTGGAACGCATGGGTCAGGACGAGAGACTCAGGAGCACTTTGGTCACGAAGAAATCCAGGACCAGGATGAGGATGAGCGAGGTCACGACCGCGCGGGTCACCGAGGCGCCGATCTCGCGCGGGCCGCCGCGGGTATTGAGCCCGATGTTGCAGCAAACCAGCACCACCACAAAACCGAAGATTTCGGCCTTCATGAGCCCGTTGAGCACGTCCTTGAAGGCGGTGACCTGGCGCAACGCCGCAAAATAGGTGTCCGACGAAATGGCGATCAGGGAAGAGTAGGACGAGACGATCGCCCCGCCGTACCACCCGACCAGGTTGGCGATGATCGTCAAAACCGGCATCATCACGACCACGGCCGCCAGTCGCGGCAGGACGAGCATCCGCGCCGGCGGGATGTTCATCGTGACCAGGGCGTCGACCTCCTGATAGACGGCCATCGAGGCCAATTCGGCGGTGATCGCCGAACCCACCCGGCCGGCCAGGAGGATCGCCACCATCATCGGCCCGAGTTCGCGGGCCATCGACAGGCCCACGAGGGATCCGATCCATTGGCGGCCGCCGAAGTCCGACAGCGAATACCCCGCCTGCAAGGCCAGCACGGTCCCGATAAAGAAGCTCAGGATGGCCACGATCGGCAGGGTCGTGTACCCGATGAGGTAGCACTGGTCGAGAAATCGGCCAAACTGCCGCGGCAGCGAAGATAGGTAGGACAGCGCGCGCACGACGAGCAGCACGGTGCTGCCCACCCCGGAAAGGATGTCATTGATTTGATTCATGGTCGGCGCGCGGTCTCCTTCTGAATAGCAAAATGCGGGGAAAACTCCAAGGCGAACAGCCGCCAGGTCCGTCGGCCCGTGCGGTCCTCGTGCAGGGCGAGCACCGGACCCAGGTGAAACTCGCTCGTGCCTTCCGCCGGCCGGCGGGCCCAGGTGACGGCATTCCACAAGAGGGACGTCCGGCGGCCGCCGTCGGGCTCCTCCTCGTGGCGGTAGAGGGCGAAGAACGGGGTGTAGGCCTCGCGCATCTCCCGGTTATTTTCGAAAAACACTTCGAATGGACTGAGGACCTGCCATTGACGCCGGCCGGCGCCGTTGTCCCAGACGGTCGCAAACGGCCAATAGTGCACCTTGTAGGCCGGCGCCACCTCGGGATGGCCGGTCCGGCGCTCCTCGCCTCGCCAATAGAGAAAATAAAACAGCTGGCTCTTCGATTCGTCCAAACCGCCGTTCTGCCAGGCCAGGTGCCGGTAAAGCGGCCACGGCGCCCAGGTCTTGTCGAGGCCCTTGGCGACCGAATGGGTGTAGAAAGGACCCCACCGATTGCGGGTGACTCTGTCGCCCCGGCCCTGGACGAACAGCGGCCAGAAATACCGCGTTTCATGGTAATGGGTCGGAGCGGTGCGATCGGTGTATCCGAAAAAGGGCCATAGATAGTTTTCGGAAACGAGCCCCGGGCCCTCGACCCCGGCATAAAAAGGCAGAAAACCGGTGGATCGGGTGGGCGCGGTGCCGGGCGGCGCTTCCGGGCCGGCCTGGGTGGTGGATGTCCAAACCAGGGGCCAAAGATAGAAGCGCCGGGACCAGGCGCCGGGCCGATCGCTGCGCACATAGAAGGGCCAGAGGGCGAAACCGCTCTCCGCCCCACTCGTCACGCGCAAAAACGGCCAGGGGGCGGACACGGTGGTGGCGCCATGTTTCTCCGTTCGCAGATAGAACGGAAAAAGGACAAAGGTCAGCCGCGCATAGGTGAAGCGGCCCTTGATGGTGCCGGCGACCGGGAAAACCGCCCGATAGCTATCCGCCGGGTCGGGGCTCGACCGCGAAAAATAGAATGGCCAGACATCGAAGGCTTCCGCTTCGGCCGGCGCGGCGGCCGGCGCCTCCGCCCGTCGGCCGGTGCGGTTGATCAACTCAAAGACGCTCCAGTGGTAGGAATCGCCGTAGGTGCGGTAAAAAAACAGGGGATAAAGCACCGCGGTTTCCTTGGTCTGACCAGGCGCGGTTTCCCAGCGCAGCACGAAGGGACGAAATCCGGACGCCGTCCCGCCGTTCGGCGTCGGATCACGGTAGAGGAACGGCCCGGCGCCCGACCAGCCCGGAGCGTCGCCGGGTTGATCAACCCACAACGGCCAAGCGTTGCGTTCTTGCGCGCACAAGCCCGCGACGGCGGCAGCCGCCACGGCAAGCCCCGCGGATATGCGCCGGAACGTCATGGTTTGAACGGAGTTAGGTTAGGAATTGCCAAGCTATTCGGCCGGCCGAGGCTTGCAACCCCGGCATGTTTGAACCCTCAGATTGCCAGGAAGTTCCGCAAATCAACGGCTGGGCCGGAAAAAGGCTGCAGACGGCTGCCGGCCGCGGTCCCGACCGAGGCGCTTGAATTCCACCCAGCCGGGTGGATTGAGTTTCTTTTCGCCCGGCATTTCCAGCATGACGAGCGGATCGGCCTCCCCCGCCAGGAAAGCGGTCAAACCCGCGAACAAGGGCTCGGACAGGGTGTCGATCGATTCGTAGGGAGGATCGGCGAACACCAAGTCGATTCCGGGAGGGAGCGTCGCCCCGACGAGGATGCTGATGACGTCGGCTTCGATGACCCTAATCTCGCGAAAATCGCGCTTCAGGCTGCGGCCCACCGCGGCGAGGTTCTCGCGCAGACAGGCGGCGGTTCGGCCATCCCGTTCGACGAACACCCCGTCGGCGGCTCCGCGACTCAAGGCTTCCAACCCGTAGGCGCCGCTGCCGGCAAAGAGGTCGAGAAAATGCGCGTCGGCGACGCGGGCTCCGAGACTGGAAAAGACCGCCTGGCGCAAGCCATCGGTCGCCGGCCGCACGGTCGGGCCGTGCGGAACCCGGAGGGGAATACCCCGGGCCTGCCCACCGCTTATGCGCATGTCCGTTCGCAATTTCCGAGGCCGTCATTCATGCTGAAAGAGAGACGCCATGAGACGCCCACCCTCGGATCACTTCAACGGGAAAACATTCTTCCAGCCGGGCGGAACCCCGGAGCACGGACTCCGGGATTTGATCCGCTGGCGCCGCACGAGCCGCCCCGTGCCGTGGCCGAAAACCGTGCCGGTCGAGACCGTCCTTCCGCCGCCGGCGCCGACCGGCGAGGGCGTCAGTGCCACCTGGGTGGGCCACTCAACCTTCTTGATTCGAACGAGCCGCGCCAGCTGGTTGACCGATCCGGTGTTTTCGATGCGGATCGGCCCGGTGCCCGGCGTGGGGCCAAGCCGGGCGGCGGCTCCGGCGGTACGGCTGGCCGATTTGCCGCCCATCGACGCCATCCTGATCAGCCACGACCACTACGACCACTGCGATCGGCCGACGCTGCGCGCGCTCGCCCGGCCGCCGTCCGGCGGGCCGATGCCCGAGGTCGTTAGTCCGCTCAATTACGCGGCGCTCCTGAGGCCGTTTCTGGCCGCGGACCGGGCGGTCGAACTGGACTGGTGGGAGTCGCACCGTGGACCGGGCGAGACGCTCGTCCAACTCGTGCCGGCGCGGCATTGGTGCCGCCGCCGGATCGGCGGATTCAACGAGCGCCTCTGGGGCGGCTATTTCCTGCGCGCGGGCGGCCGCAGCGTCTACTTCGCCGGCGACACCGGATTCGACGCGGCGCTGTTTGCGGACATCCGGAAGCGGTGCGGCCCGCCGGATTTGGCGCTCCTGCCCATCGGCGCCTATGAACCGCGCTGGTTCATGCGCGAGGCCCACATGAATCCGGCCGAGGCCGTGGAGGCCCACCGGATCCTCGGCGCGCGCCAAAGCGTGGGGATGCACTGGGGCACATTCCAGTTGACCGACGAGGCGCGGGAAGCCCCGCCCCAGGATCTGGCCGCGGCCTTGATCCAGGCCCAAATCGCTCCGGAGGCATTTCGGGTTCTCCCCTTGGGCGGAACGCTAACTATCTAATTGTAAATTTCTTACGACTGAAGCGGTGATCCCGGTCTAGCCGGGGAACGAGCGGGCGTCCATTTCGGGCAAACTTGGGCTTGTCGAGGGCGGCGAAATCCGTTTTGTCGGCTCCTTTTTTCCCATGGACGAACTCAAGGAATTCCGGGAGCTGGTGGCCTCGATCAAGGAGGACCGGC
>CAZWMF010000373.1:0-291 GCA_964634535.1 uncultured Opitutaceae bacterium
CCTGTACGAGGCTGCCCCGGAGGTGGTCCCTACCGGCATTACGCCCATCGATCAATCCGCCTTCAAGGCGCTGCGAGTCGAACGGTACACCCTAATCCTCTTGGCGTTCGCATCGGGATTGGCCCTGGCGCTTGCGGCAGCAGGCCTATTTGCCGTAGTCGCCTATTCCGTCGCTCAGCAACGACGCGAATTTGGACTTCGGATCGCTCTGGGAGCCACGGCAGGAAATGTATCGCGCTTGGTATTTCAACGCGGCCTATCCCTAGCCAGTATTGGAATCGCCGTCGGGCT
>CAZWMF010000373.1:301-4480 GCA_964634535.1 uncultured Opitutaceae bacterium
GCTGCGTGGGCCTTGACCCGGTGTCTCCAAAGCGTCCTGTTCGAGACGAGTCCCACCAATCCCCGAATTCATTGCCTCGTCGTAATCGCCCTGTTGGTCGTCACCGCCCTGGCGTGCTGGTTTCCCGCGAGGCGGGCCACAAGGGTGGATCCCCTTGTCGCACTTCGTGCGGAATGAATGCAGACGGGCCGCTCCGGGCGGCCGGGGCCCCCCTCGATCGGTTCCTCACTAGCGCCACGTGAGCCCGCCTTGACCGTTTCGGCCGCGGCGGCGAGGATTGGGTATCCCCGATAGGAAGATGCAGCCATTCATCGAACCGGCTTCAAAGCCCATACTTGAATTTCGAGATTGGGATCCTCGATATCCCGAAGTGGTCAAATCTTTGATCGCGGCTTTTGGGCCTCCGGCTCATCTCGAATTCGAGCACGTCGGGAGCACGGCGATACCCGGATGCGGTGGAAAGGGGGTCCTCGATGTGATCGCCCTTTACCCGGCAGGTTACCTCGATGCCGCCAAGGCGTTCCTTCAGTCCGTCGGTTTTAGCCGTCAAGGGCCCGAATTCTCAGATCCATGGCCAGACGAAAGGCCGATGTTTCTCGGATATTACCGATACCAGGGAGTTCGGTTCCTCGTCTATGTCCATGTTCTCGATCGCGCCTCCGATGAGGTCCGTCGGTTTCGGGATTTTAAGGCTTTCATGATCGGGAATCCACCATTGCTAGCGGAATACTGCCGCACGAAACGGCAAATCATCCGAGACGGTGTCACCGACACGAACGAATACGCCGTCCGCAAACGCCCCTTTATGCGGCAGGTCCTCGGCGCAGCTCACCCGCTCAAGAAGCCATGACTCGCCTGCGCCCCGAGCACTCGCCCCGATATCGTGAGCAGCCTCGCCACCGTCCCCCACCGCCATCGGCAATGACCGGGTTGGAGCGGGATGTGGCGGATCGCGCAGCGACCGGAACGCCAGCGATCGCCTCAGGTTTGGTTGTGCTCCGCGCCATCATGATCTCGCCTTGACCCGGTCGGTCACACCCAGCCGGATTCCCCCGCCAATGCCCCGGCCCGCTCCTACCCGGCGCCATTCCCGCGCCTTGACAGCCCCAATGCTAAGGCATACGTATGCCTCTATGAGAACCACCATGAATCTTGCCCCGGACGTGCGCCATATTCTTCGCCGAGAAAGCGGACGCCGCGGCATCCCCATGACCACCCTCATGGAAAAAGCTATCCGGGCCACCTACGAGCCGAAACCCAAACTCGGCGCCCGAAGACTCGTGCGGAAAAACGGTCGCCTCGTCGTCGCCGCGCTACCCCATGGCCAACCGATTTCTAGCGCGCAGACCAAAGAAGTCCTTGAGGGCCTCAGTTGGTAACCAGGCCCACCATGCCCTTGCTTGACATCAATGGTGCCTTTGCCGCCGTCAACCAATCTCACCAAGATCACGAACGAATGACTCGCTGGCTTGACCAGCAACGCGACTTCGCCACGTGTGGTCTCACGCAAATTGGCGTATTCCGACTGCTTCTTACCGAGGCAGCGATGTCCGGACATCCTCTCGAAGCGGATCAAGCCCATGCCGTCCTCGCCTCCCTCGTCGACGACCCCAAACATCGCTTTGTCGCATCCGAACCAATTGATCCCAATTTCGTTGGAAAAACCGCTGGGCAGCGTGCTGCTTTCGATGACTATCTCGTCCAAATCGCGCAGAACGCGACCTGCAAACTCGCTACCTTCGACCGCCCCCTTACCCGACGTTGGCCCAAACACACACTCCTGATCCATTAGGAGTCACCAGCGGCGACGCCAGGGCGGAACTGAAACCAACCCGCCGCCTTGACAAGGATAGCCGCACCCAATCGCCAATTTCGCCCACCGCCGCGCCGCCCTCGACGATCACAGAGCTGGAGCGGACCGCGGCGGAGTTTGCGGCGCCCCGGGAAGATGGCGATCGACTTACGCTTGGATCGACGGCGACCCCCAATCCCCAGACCTTCACCAAGGTCGTCGCGCAGGACAAGTTCCTTGCCAACATTGGCGCCAACCCAACTCTCTCCACGATCCGGTTGACAGACTACCGTCGGTGTGGCAGATCAACGGCAGCTTCGACCTCGGAAAATTGTCTACCCGATGAGCTATGACCCGAAACGCTGGGAGAAATGGCACAATCTAGGGAAGGCCTGGTATCTTGCCCTTTCTGGATCCGTCTGCGCAATTATTTACATTCTGGTCGGCACCCTCTTGGCCCGATACTTCACGCACCGCGTCGACCTCAATACATTGATGGTGCGATGCATCAGTGCGCCGATTGTTGGGCTAGTCGTCGCCTATATTTCGTGGCGGAGCGGTGAGGCAAAGTTCGCGGCCTATTTGCGACAGCCCAAAGCATAGGTCATCACCACTGCGCCATCGCTATAGCGGGCCCAGCACCGGCGGACAGGGTGGCGACCAACTACGGCACCACCGCCCCGTTGCCGTCGCTCCCGTACTCGCCTCCCTCGGCGCTGACCGGGCGGGAGCGGGCGGTGGCGGATTTTGCAACTATGGAGTGGATCCCAAGGTCGGTGAGTTCTTTCGGGGAACAAACATGATCTTCGTTGCCCACGACGAACACGGGCAAGAACGGGCTTTCCGCCTCATCGGCCATTCGTTTTTTGTCGGCACGCTCTTCCAACCTGAGCGAATCGCCCTGGACGGACAAATTTACCCTGTGGTCGAAGCGTTCCTGAGGGCAGTGGGCGCTTGAGCCGCCGCACTCCACACGAAGCCAATGCCCGCAGCTGATCTTTCAACCGTAGTGAACGGAAAGCGGGCTGTCATTTTCGACCTGTTCCATACGCTGACCGCATTGGAATCGACCTCGGAAGCCGGCCGGCCGGCCACGCACGCGCTGCTCGGGATTTCGAAAGACGCCTGGGACCGCCAACTTCATGAACGATCGCGTGAACGACTAATCGGTGAAGAGAAGGACCCGTTCGCGATCGTTGCGGGCATGGCGCACGCTATCGATCACGGAATCTCCGACGACCTGATCCGAAGGGCGACTGAAAACCGAATCGCTGGCTTCGCTTTGGCTCTAGAACAAATTCCGACAGATACGACCCAGGTGCTCCAGACTCTTCGGCGAAGTGGGAAACGGATTGGGCTAATCAGTAATGCGGACGTCATGGAGGTCGCGGCATGGCGACAATGCCCAGTATCCGACCAATTCGACGCCACGGTGTTCTCCTGCGACTTCGGATGCGTAAAGCCCGAGGCCGCCATCTACCTCCATTGCCTTGGGAAACTCGGAGTCTCCGCGTCGGAGGCCGTTTTCGTCGGCGACGGCGGCTCCGACGAGTTGAAAGGCGCGAAGGCCGTCGGCATGACGACCGTCATCATGACCGGAATCATCAGATTGATTTGGCCCGACAGGATTCCAGAGCGAAAACGCTATGCCGATTTCGTGATCGAAACACTAACCGAGCTTGTGGCGACCGGGGTCTTACCCTCCAACATGTCCCCGCCTTGACCGTGTCAGCGGCGACGGTCGACATCAGCCACCTCTAACCGCTCCTTTTCCACCTTCCAAAATGGGCGAGCACCAGATCAGTCTCGGACTTGATGCGGGATTCAACGCTCCTCCGCCGGTCGTCCCCGAGCTGCGCGACGAGATTGCCGCGGTTTGGGGCGTTCCGCTGGGGCAACGGGTCGAAATCTGCTTTCGGGGCGGTGAGCGGTCAGCCGTTATCGGAAAACTCGAACTGCTCCGCGCCCCCGATTATCCCTGGGACCGTCAGCAGCCCCTAAAATTGGCCATCGCCGGCCTCGTCTTCAGCAGCCGCGAAATCGACCGATGGACGATCCTTTGACCATTCCAATGGGACGGCCCGATAATAATTCTCTTTGGGTGGGTCCGACCATAATCACTCGTTCAGCATCAAGTATGAAGTTTTGGCTCTTTGCATTGATCGTCGCCATCCTGTCGCCCTCCCCGACGTTGACCGGTCTGGAACTGGCCGTGGCGAGGTTTGCGGCGTTCGGTCGCCGCACGCTCGGATCGTCTCCCTCGCCAAGGAATCACCCCGCCTCTCGGAGAAATCCACCCTTCATTTGCCCGAACTCTTTGAGAATGGAGGCATAAATGCCTCCATCTGATGGCCAGTTCCGGCCGTTACACGCACGTCGACGGCGGG
>CAZWMF010000374.1:0-2742 GCA_964634535.1 uncultured Opitutaceae bacterium
TCCAGATCAGGAAATACTGGGAGAAAACGATGTAGCCCCAGAAGACCGTGAAGGCGAGCATGAGCTGGCCGATGCTGTGCCAGTGGTTGCGGTTGATGATGCCCTGAAAATCGCCCCGGCGGGTGAGCCAGATCATCAGCAATACGCCCAAGGCGAGCGCGATCCGCATGCTGTCGGCAAAATACCAGACGCCGTACATGGTGGAGAACCAGTGGTATTCGAGGCTCTTCATCCAGTAGATCGCCGCGCCGGTCAGGGAAAGGCCCGTCAGCGGGATTCCGTAGGCCGAGATGAACCGATTCTTGTGGGTCCAGCGGCGATCGCCGTCGGCGTCCTGGGCCACCGAATTGCTCCGCAGGCGCGCCCCGAGCCAGGCCCAGACGAGATAGATGCCAAATGTGAAGACGAAGAAGGCCCTCATGTTGAGGAACCCCGACTTCTTGGCGTAAATCAGATCGTGGCCCACCGCCTTGTGCTCGGGCATCACGATATGGCTGGGACTCATCCAGCCCCAGACGGTGTCGCGGTGGCCCAAGACGGTGACGAGGAAGAGAGGAACGAAGAGCAGGCCGAGCCAAAGGAAGGCGACCGTGGCGTGCTCCAACTGCCGGCGCAGCGCCGTCGCCCACATGGCGTCGAACACGTGCAGGATCATGATGAGCAGCAAAAAGCCGAGCGAGGCCGCCGTCCAGAAGCAGAGGCCGACCAGCCAGCCCGTGGCCACGCTCTGCAGGGGTGCGAGAAAGCCGACCAGGACGCTGGCGGTTATTCCGGCCAAGCCGATCCGGAGCGCGGTGCGGGCGCTGGCGTCGGCGGGCGCGGGAAAGGCGCCGGCACCGGCCGCGGGCAAGGATGAGGCGGCGGTGCTCATTTTAGGCCCAACTCCTTCCGGTGTTCCGGCGGCACGTCCGCCAAGGACGCGTGCTGGGCCCGTTGGAGGGCGCGCACGTAGGCGACCACGGCCCAGCGGTCGCGGGGGCTCAGCTTGTCGCCGTAGGGAAACATGTTTCCGGGGATCTTGCCGTTCGTGATCGTATTGAAGATCTGGCCTTCGGGCATCGCGCGCAGCCGATCGTCGTCGTAGGTGGGGGTCGCGCCCATGCCGTAGTGCTTGGTGACGCCGTTGCCGTCGCCGACGTTCCCGTGGCAGGGGGAGCAGTAGATGGTGAATCGGTCGCGGCCGCGCTCGAGCAGCTTGAAGTCCACGGTCACGGCGGCGGGAAAACCGCGCACCCAGGAGCCGTCCTTGTTCTTGCCCAGATAGAGGGCGTCGTCGTCGCCGCGGTACGGCTGGGCGAGCGGGCCGTAGTCGGCGGACACGGTGCCGGGGACCGGCGGCCGATCGGCCCGACCGTCGGCAAAGAAGGCGCTGGGGCCCTGGGATTTGTATTTCTCCTGGTGGCGCATGGCCGGAAACAGCCACTCCGGGAACACGTCGGCCGGCGGATGCGAAAACCGCTCGCCGCGAAAGCCCAAGAGGCCGATGAAGGCCACGACCAGAAAGACGGTGACGAGATAGACGTGGCGCATCGCTCAGTCCTCCAGCTCCACGATGTCCTGGCCCCCGATCCGCCCCAGGAAAGCGCGGGTATTTTCGGCATTGAAGCGCGCGTCGCGCGTTTCGATGACGATGAAGAACCGGTCGGTCATCGCGTCGACGATCCGGTCGTAGTTGAGCACCGGGTGGTAAAGTTTGGTCAGGCCGTTAAAGAAGAACATGCCGCCGATCGTGGCGAAGGCCGTGAACAGGATGGTCAGTTCGTACGAGACCGGAAAGGCGAAGAGCGGGCTGAAGAGCGGCTTGCCGCCGACCGTCAGCGGGAAGTCGAAGCCGTTCATGTACCAGATCATGCTCATGCCGGTGCAAAACCCGGTGAGCCCGCCGGCCAGCGACACCCGGGGCACGATCGAACGCGGCAGGCCCATGGCGGCATCCAGGCCGTGGATCGGGAACGGGGTGATGCAGTCCCATTCCTTGTACCCGGCGTCGCGCACCGCCTCGGCCGCGTGAAACAGCGCGGCCGGGGTGTCGAAAGCGGCGATGATACCGTAGGTGCGTTCAGCCATGGTGGGGGGCGTGCGGATCGGCCTCGGGGGTCACCGCCTTGATTTCGGCCATGGCCATGAGCGGCAGGAACCGGATGAACAGGAGGAAGAGGACGCTGAAGACGCCGAACGTGCCGAAGAAAGTGAAGACGTCGACCACCGTGGGGGAGATGTAGCCCCAGCTCGACGGCAGAAAGTCGCGGGTGAGCGAGGTGCAGATGATGACGAAGCGCTCGAACCACATGCCGACGTTCACGAAGAGCGACAGGACCCAGACAAGCGTCGTATTCTGGCGGACGGACTTGAACCAGAAGAACTGGGGGGTGACCACGTTGCAGCTGATCATGATCCAGTAGGCCCAGGCGTACGGACCGAAGGCGCGGTTGATAAAGGCGAAGCCCTCATAGGGGTTCGCCCCGTACCAGGCGATGAAGAACTCCATCGCGTAGGCGTACCCGACCATGGTGCCGGTCGCCAAGGTGATCTTGCACATGCAGTCGATGTGGTACTGCGTGATCAGATCCTCGAGGCGGTAGATGGCCCGCAGGGGCAGCATGAGGGTGAGCACCATGGCGAATCCCGAATAAATCGCGCCGGCCACGAAGTACGGCGGGAAAATGGTCGTGTGCCAGCCCGGGATCAACGAGACGGCGAAGTCGAACGCGCTCGCCTCGACGGTGAACTACGAGCGCTCCA
>CAZWMF010000374.1:2752-4468 GCA_964634535.1 uncultured Opitutaceae bacterium
ATCTCGTAGTGGCTCCAGGCCCGGGCCGAACCGCGCCAGCCCATGGCAAAGAACCCGTAGATGCGCGCCCGCAGCTGACGGCCCTTGGCGGCGAAGCGATCGCGCAGGAGCGCCAGGTCGGGGATCATGCCGACATACCAGAAGAGCACCGAGACCGTGCCGTAGGTCGACACGGCAAACACGTCCCATTCCAAGGGCGAACGGAACTGCGGCCAAATGTAGTTGTAGTTCGGCAGGGGGAACAGGAACCAGGCGTACCAGACGCGGCCGACGTGGAAGACCGGGAAAATGCCGGCGCAGACGACGGCGAAAATCGTCATCGCCTCGGCCGAGCGGTTGATCGACGTGCGCCACTTCTGGCGCAGCAGGCACAGGATGGCCGAGATCAGGGTGCCGGCATGGCCGATGCCGATCCAGAAGACGAAGTTGACGATCGGCCAGCCCCAGTTGATGGGCGAACGGTGGCCCCAGACGCCGATGCCGGTGGCCACCACGTAGGCGATGCCGCCGACCGTAAAACAGGCGATGAACGAGGCGACCGCGAAGCACCACCACCACCAGGTGGGGGTCGTGCCCTCGACGATGCCGCAGATTTTGTCGCTGATCCAGGTGAAGCTGCGGTGATTGCCGACCAAGTCCGCGCGCGGCAATACCGCGGGGTTGATCTCGGCGAGAATCGCCGGGGCCGGGGAAGAGCTATCGGCGTGGGCCATCAGGAAGCTCCTTCCGCTTTGAGACCCGCCGGGTGGCTCTTGCGATCGTGTTCGATCCGGCTGAGCGGCAGGGATTGGTAGTCGGGCATCCGAGGGTTGGGATTGCGCAGGCGGGCGAGGTAGGTCGTGCGCGGGCGCGTGTTCAGGTAGGCCAAAAGGCCATAGTCCTGTTCGCGCGCCTTCGCCTGGGATACCGCGCTGTCCGGATCCAGGATATCGCCGAAGACGATCGCCTCGACCGGGCACACCTGCTGGCAGGCGGTCTTGATCCCGCCGTCCGGCACGCGCACGTCGCCCGGGCGACCCTCGCGGGTGGCTTGGATCTTCCACTGGATTTTGCCGTTCTCGATCCGCTGCATGCAATACGTGCACTTTTCCATGACGCCGCGCATGCGCAGCGACACTTCGGGGTTCTTCACCATCTTGACCAGTTCGGGCAGGCCCGAGGGCCCGAGCGGGCCTTCGTAGAAGTGGTCGATGTGGCGCTTGTTCCAATCGAAGAAATTGAACCGACGCACCTTGTACGGGCAATTGTTGGCGCAGTAGCGCGTGCCGACGCAGCGGTTGTAGGCCATCACGTTCAGGCCTTCCTCGTCGTGCACGGTCGCATTGACCGGGCAGACCATTTCGCAGGGGGCCAGTTCGCACTGCATGCAGGGCAAAGGCTGGAGCGAAACCTGCGGATCCTCGGGGATGTCCCGATTGCCCGGCCCGCCGAAGGCGGCGCCCTCGGCCTTGCCGTCCGAGAAATACCGGTCGATCCGGATCCAGTGCATGTCGCGACCGCGGGCGACCTGGTCCTTGCCGACAATCGGAATATTGTTCTCGGCCTGGCAGGCCACCACGCAGGCGTGGCAGCCGATGCAGGTGTTGAGGTCGATGCTCATGCCCCACTGCTGGACGCCGGTGAACTTCGGGGTGTCGTAGAGGGAATTGCCGCGGGGGATTTCGGTCGCCTGCTCGCCCAGGGGCATCTTCTCCCCGGTTTCGCCCAAGGCGGGCG
>CAZWMF010000375.1:0-4447 GCA_964634535.1 uncultured Opitutaceae bacterium
GTTGCGCAGTCGCGCTCCGCTGGACGCTTGGACGAAACTCGCGCACGCGCTCTTTCAGACGACCGAAGCCATCACGGTCGAGTGACCGGCCTCGCTCAATTGTCGTGCGGCTTGCGGAACTCGTGGTGATCCTTGCGCTCGATCTTTCCGAGATTCGCGAAGAGGGTGGCGGCCTGCGCGTTGTCGCCGGCCTTGAGCGCCGCCGCGAATTCGTCGACCGCGGCGATGAACTGCTTCATCCCGTCCTCATAGTTCTGCTGGAAGGCGGCCTGCTGGTCGGGCGGCAGATCCGCCTCCTTTTCGGGCTTGAAGGTCAGGGCCTCCTCGGCGGCGGCCCGGATGTCGGCGACGAGAGCCAGCGAAGCGTCGTTGCTGGCCGGATCGCTGACCTGGCCCTTCAGCTTCTTCATCGCTTTGGAAATGCGATGCATCCGCTCGCCGAGTTCGGTGGTCTTCTCGTCGTGTTTGGTCGCCGGGGGCGCGGAGGGCGGGACGGGCGGCGCCGCGTCCTGGGCGTAAATCGCCCCAGCCGAGGCGGCCAGCAGCAGTGCGGATACAAGATAGGGCAGGGAACGGCGGTTCATAAGGGAATCGGTTCATAGTGGATAAGGGCCCCGGCAAAAAGCAAGGCCGCGGCGGGCATGGTCTGGGTCCAAGTCCGCGGGCGGTCCGCATGCATCGTGGACGCTGCGGGTCGGGTCGAATCGATCCAGAATGGCCAGGCCGAAAATCTTATGAAGATTGCGGACGAGTCGGCACCGTTTTCCCGGTGGATGTCGACGGACCCGGTTTCGCACTGCGGCGGCCGAAAAATTCCCAGAGCAGGACGGCGCCGGCCGCCGAGACGTTCAAGGATTCCATGCGGCCGGAGCCGGGCAGGGTGACCAGGCGCGTGCAGGCCTCGGCCACGGGACCGGCCAAACCATGCTCCTCGTTCCCCAAGACGAGCGCGACCGCTTGGTGTGGCGCGGGCGAGATGGCCTGGGCGGCGCCGCCCCGGACCGACGCGCCGATCACGGCGAAGCCGGCGGACGCCAGCGCCCGCAGGAAGGCGGGCAGATCGGCGGTCGCGTGCACGCTCAGGTGCTCGAGCCCGCCCTCGGCCACGCGGTAGGCGGCGTCGTTGGGCCGGGCGGCCGTCGGATCGTCGACCAACACCAGGCGGCCAATGCCGAAGAAGGCGGCGGTGCGGGCGAGGGCGCCGAGATTGTGGGCATTGCCGATGCGGTCGAGCACGAGAACCGGTTCGCGCCGCGCGGCCCACGCCGGAGCATCGGACGGCCCGACCGGTGCGGGCGGACGGGCGGGGACCACGGCGACGATGCCGCCGTGGTGGATCGTGCCGGCGACCCGTTCGAGTTCGGCGGGTTCGACGCAGCGATAGATGCGCCGGGCGGCGGCCAGGGCCTTGGCCATCACGCCGATCTGCCGCGAGGTCGGATAGTCGAAATAGAGCCGGAGGATCGAGCCGGCGTCCCGGCGAAAGCGGGCCCGGACCGCCTCGAGCCCGCAGATCTTGAGTTCCGGTGCGCTCATGGCAATCGGCCGACGACCGTGAACTCCTCCCGGTCGTGGTACAAGTGCCGGATGCGCAGGTCGGCGGCGGCCGCCAAAGGCGAGCCCGGCGCCCGCAACTCCGCGAGGAAGGCCAGGGGATCCACCCGTCCGAACTTCAGGTTGACGATGAAGCTTCGGCACCAGCGGTTGCGCAACCACGGGCCGACCAGCCGGTCGAGCACGTGGTGGGGTTCCTCCACGAGATCGCAAAATAGCCAGTCGAAGCGCTCGCCGGGGGCCGGCACAAAGGCGAAGGCGTCGGCGCGGCGGTGTTCGATTTTAGGGTGGTCCAACGCCCCGCCCTTGAGCGGGCCATTGTCGATCGCGACGACGCGGGCCCCGCGCCGGGCCGCGCTGTAGCTCCAACCGCCGGGGGCGGCGCCGAGGTCGGCCACCGTCTCGCCGGCCTGGGGCTCGCGACCGAGCAGGAGGTAGGCTTCCTCGACCTTGAGAAACGAGCGCGACGGAGCCGCCGGATCGTCGGCCATGCGCCGCGGACCGTTGACGATCGCGGTGCGGGCGAACCAGACCCGGCCAAAGTCGGCGAACCAGACGAAGAGCCCGCGGGTCGGGCCGGGCGTCCGCGGCAAGGCGCTGCGGCTCAGTTTGGCCACCCGCGCGAGCTTTCGGCCCAGCAGTTCGGCGAAGGCCGTCTGCACGGCGCTCATGCGCCGGCCCAAGCCCACCACCTCGGGCGGACTCTGCCACAGTTCGGTCCACGCCGAGTCGATCCGCTCGCCGCGCAGCGATTCACAGAAGCCGTCGAGAATCGCCTGGGCCAGACTGTTGACCGAGTCGCGCCGGATTTCGACTGGGGCGACCAGGAGCAGGTGCGCAAAGGCCGAGTCCAGGGCGGCCGGATCGCCGGCCGGCTCGGCTGCGGCGACCCAGGCCGGTCCGCGTTCGCGTTCGGCCAGGCCGCGGTCGGCCAGTTCGCGGGCAAGCCAGGCTTCGTAGCCGGATTGGCAGGTGACGAGCATGCGCAGCCGAGGGCCTACAGCCGACGGAGGTGGAAGCCCCCGTCGACGTCGAATACGGCTCCGGTCGAGAAGGTAAAGCGATCCTCGGCGATCGCCCGCACCGCCCGGCCCACGTCGGCCGGCTCGCCCCAGCGGCGCAGCGGCGTCAAACCCTGCTCGTGGATCAGTGCGTCGTACTTGGCCTTGACCGGGCGGGTCATGTCGGTGGCGATCACGCCGGGCCGGATTTCGTAGACGAGGATTCCGGCGTCGCCGAGTCGGTCGGCGAATAATTTTGTCATCATGGCCAACCCGGCCTTGGCCACGCAGTAGTCCCCGCGGTTGACCGAGGCGGCATAGGCCGAGATCGAGGAAATGGTGACGATGCGCCCGCGCAATCCGCCGGCATCGGGGCTTTGCCCGATCATCCGCCGGGCCGCCGCTTGCGTGAGAAAATACGGGCCCTTGAGGTTGACCGCGATCATGCGATCGAAGCTTGCCTCGCCGGCCTCGAGGAGGTCCGCCCGCACTGCCGGCGCGATGCCCGCGTTGTTCACGAGCAGGTCGAGGCGGCCGAAGGCCCGGATCGTTTGCGCGAGCAGCGCGGACCGGCCGCGCGCGGTCGCGATGTCGGCGCGGAAGGCCCGGGCTTCGCCGCCGGCGGCGCGGACGGCCGCGACCGTGTCGGCCGCCGCCCGCGCGTTTTCCCGGTAGTTCACCGCGATGCGGCCGCCGGCGCGGCCCAATTCTATGGCGATTCCCCGGCCAATGCCGCGGGAGGCGCCGGTGACGAGGGCGTTAAACATCCGACGGGCAGCGAACCCGATCGACGGGAAGCTGTCAAAACTCCTCGGTTTCCTCAATCCTTACGAACATGCGTGGCTTCCTTGTCTTCCTGATCGGTCTGGCCCTGGGCGGTTATGCGATGCATCTGTACGACCAGCGCGAATTCGGTGGATCCGCGGTCGCCGGAGGGACGGAGCCGGTGGGCGACCGGCTCGCCGCGAAGATCGCGCAGTGGCATCTGAGGCCCGAGGACCTGCGCGCCGACGCCGCCCGCGGCGGGGCGATTGTGCGCAGCAACGCCCAGGTCGTGGGCGACGAATTTAGCGATGCGCGGATCGTGGTGGTGATCAAGGCCAAGTACACGCTCGACCACGATCTTTCGGCGCGCGACATCCGCGTCGCCTGCCGCGATGGCGCGGTCGCCCTCTCCGGGTCCGTGGACTCGCCCGAACTCGTGGGTCGGGCGGTGGCGCTGGCCTTGGACACAAGTGGCGTGCGCACCGTCACGGCCCGGTTGCAAAGCCGCAATGGCTAGCGAAGGCCGTCCGGCAGCGTCGGGGTGAAACGTTTTCGGGACTGGCCGACTCGATCGGAGTTTCGGTCGGACCAGCCTGCTCCGCGCGTGGCGCTGGTGCGTTCGTCGAATGAGGGGGAGTTGACTCTTCGCCTCCGGCGGCGCCCGTGGGCCGGCCAACTCCAGGGTTTACAGCCGCGCGGGTCGGGAGGAAACTTGCCCCGCCTTTGCGTCCCGCCCCTTTCCCCATGTCAAAAACTCCGGTTTATCTGGTCGCCAATGGTGATTTGCGCCAATCCGCCAACGAAGTCTGTTGGCCGGCCCAGCGCGCGATGGAGCAGGCGCTGACCCAGGCGCTCGCCCGTCTGGGCGCGCGCGTGGTGCGCGCCCATCCGTACCGTCCGCGCCAGCGGCACGGGTTTATCGGATCGCAAAAGGAGGGCCTCGCGGTTTTTGCCGGGATCGATCCCCGGGCGCCGCTCATCGTGGCCGAGGCGGTTTGGCAGTATTCCCATCACGTGCTGGCCGGACTGGTCTCCCACCAGGGGCCGATCCTCACGGTCGCCAACTGGAGCGGCACCTGGCCGGGGCTCGTCGGCATGCTCAATCTCAACGGCTCGCTCACCAAGGC
>CAZWMF010000376.1:0-4446 GCA_964634535.1 uncultured Opitutaceae bacterium
CCCCTGCGCGAACTGTTCAAGGACGAGGTCCGCCAGGTTGGGGCGGCCCTGGGTCTGCCGCGCGAAGTCGTGTGGCGCCAGCCGTTCCCCGGGCCCGGACTGGGCGTGCGGGTGTTGGGCGAGGTCACGCCGGAACGCCTGGAAATCCTGCGCCGGGCCGATGCCATCCTGCAGGAGGAGATGCTGGCGAGCGGCTGGTATTGGAAGGTCTGGCAGTCGTTCTGCGTCTTTCTGCCCGTGCGGTCGGTCGGGGTGGTCGGCGATGAACGCAATTACGCCTATGTGGTCGCCCTGCGCATCGTCGAGAGCATCGACGCGATGACCGCGGACTGGACCCGGCTGCCCTACGACCTGGTGCAAAAGATATCGAGCCGGATCACAAACGAGGTGCGGGGGATATCCCGGGTCGTGCTGGACGTCAGTTCAAAGCCGCCGGCCACGATCGAGTGGGAGTGAGAGCGCAAATTAGGTCGCAACCTCCCGCCGCCGCCGCAGTCTTATCGGGTTATCCATGAAAGCCGTTTGGTTAATCGTCCTCGGGCTCGCCGGCGGCGCCCTGGCCAGCCTCCGGGCCGACGATCTGCCGATCATCGCCAAGGCCCGCTCGTACCTGGGCACCGAGGCGGCGCTCGACGCCGTCAATTCCGTCCATCTCGAAGGTCGGATCGTCATCCTGGACGCGGACCGGACCGCCACGCCGGTGAGCTTCGACCAAATCTTCCAGAAGCCGGACCAGCAGAGCCTGACCGCCGTGTTTCCCGACAAATTCTTCCGCCAGGTGCTGGACGGTTACGACGGCTGGCGGCGCGTGCAGACGCACAAATCCGGGGAACCGCTCCTGTTCGACGACCGGCGCTCGGCGCTGACGATCCTGGGTGCCGACGAGATCCGCAGCCTGCGGGCCGACGTTTGGGAGTTTCTCAATTTTTATCGGGGGATCGAGCGGGCGGGCGGCGCCATCGCGGACTTGGGGCCGGCGACCATCGACGGCATTGCGTGCGAGAAGGTCGCCCTGACCCATCCGGGCGGCGTGGTCTTCGACCGGTACTTTGACCCGGCGACCGGACGCTTGGTTTACACCGAGAGCAACACCGGTTCGCGCATCCGCGAGCACGGAGAAATCGTCGCCGGCGGCATCCGTTTTCCCCAGACCATCGTATCGATCCAGCGGACGGCGTCCGGCAAGGACCAGACCCTGACCATGACGGTCGACAAGGTCACGCTGAACGAGACCTACCCCGACGATTACTTTGGGATGCCGATCGCCCCCGTGGGGACGCCTTCGGCTCCAGCCGCCGCCGGCTCGGCGTCTCTCCGTCCGTGAAGCGGCTGGTCGCGGGTCGTCCGGGTTTCCCGGCTGAACTGGCGGCGTTCAGCCGCGCGGCCGCGCCCACGCCGGCCATCCGGGCGGCCGTGGCGGAGATTCTCGACGGGGTGGCCCGCCGGGGCGACCGCGCGATCGTCGCCTATGCGCGGCGGTTCGATGGAGCGCGCCTTCGGCCGGGAGATTTTCGCGTGCCCGCGGCCGAAGTGGCCGGGGCCGCCCGCCGGCTGTCCAAACCGGAGTTGCGCGCCTTGCGGGAGGCCCATCGCGCGATCGTCGCCTTTAACCGCCGCCGGCCGCCGGCCGCCTGGCGGGCCCGCAATCCGCAGGGCGGCTGGACGGGTGAGAAGTTCGATCCAATCCGCCGCGTCGGCCTCTATATTCCGGGCGGGGAAGTGCCGCTCGTCTCGACCGTTCTCATGACGGCTACGCTCGCGCGAATCGCCGGCTGCCCGGAAATCGCGGCGTTTACGCCGGTGCGGGGCGGCGGCCGGATCGAGCCAGCCCTCCTCGCCGCCTTGCATCTTGCCGGGGTGCGCGAAGTCTATCAGGTGGGCGGCGTGCCGGCGATCGGCGCCATGGCCTATGGCACCGCCGCGATCCCCGCGGTCGACAAGATCTTCGGGCCGGGCAACGCCTACGTGTGCGAGGCCAAGCGCCAGGTCTTCGGTTTGGTGGGGGTCGACGCCCTGCCCGGGCCCAGCGAACTCATGGTCATCGCCGACGCGACCGCCCGGGCCGAGTGCGCCGCCGCGGACCTGTTGGCGCAGGCCGAGCATGGATCCGGCCGGGAAAAGATCTGGCTCGTGGCCGCCTCCGCCCGGGTGGCCGCCGGCATCGAGGCCGAAATCGTCGCCCAAGTGGCGGCCCGTTCGCGGGCCGAGAAGATTCGCCGGGTGATCGAGGACGGTTTTGTCACCGTGCTGGTCCGCGATATGCGCCAAGCGGCGGCGATCGCCAATTTCGCCGCGCCCGAACATCTGGAACTCCTGGTTGCCCCGGCGACGGCGGCCACGCTCGTTCGCGCCATCACCACGGCCGGCGCCATCATGATCGGCAACGACACGCCCACCGTGTTGGGCGACTTTGTGGCCGGTCCGAGCCACGTGCTGCCGACCGCCCGGGCGGCCCGATTCTCCAGCGGCCTTCAACTCGTGGATTTTATCCGCCGCACGAGCCTGATCGAGTACGATCGGGCGAGCCTGCGGCGGGCCGCCCCGACGATCGCCGCCTTTGCGGCCATGGAACGCCTGGACGCCCACGGGCGCTCGGCGACCATCCGGCTCGAGTAGCGGATCGTTGGCGCCTTGCGCCTGGGCCGAAATCGGCCCGAAACCCCGCGGACGAGATTCGGCCGATTCCCCAGGGATCCTTGGGTTGACGAGATTGCGCGTGGGCCGACGCGGCGGGAACCGCGGATCCGGGACGGACACCGCAAATGGCGCCGATGCGGATCGACCGGGCCGTCCGTCCGCGCACGAAAGGCAACGCGCGCGCTACGGCAGATCGAAGTGGCAGGCGACGGTATGCGACCGCGATCCCGGCTGCGCGGTGTCGCGAAGAATCGGGACTTCCGTCCGGCATCGGTCGGTGGCGTGCGGACACCGGGGATGGAAGGGACAGCCGGGAGGCGGGTTGATCGGCGACGGCAGGTCGCCGCCCACGATGGCCAATCGCCGATCCGCGCCCGGCTCGGGCTCGGGAATCGCCGCGATGAGCGCCCGAGTGTACGGGTGCCGGGCGCGGGCATACACGTCGTCGGCGTCGGCCAGTTCCACGATCCGGCCCAGGTACATCACGGCGATCCGATCCGAGACGTGTTTTACCACCGCCAAGTTGTGCGCGATGAACAGGTACGAGAGCTGAAAATCCCGCTGCAGGTCGAGCAGGAGATTGAGCACCTGGCTCTGAATCGAGACATCCAACGCCGACACCGGCTCGTCGCAGATGATGAGCCGCGGGTTGAGGGTGAGCGCACGGGCGATGCCGATCCGCTGGCGCTGGCCGCCGGAGAATTCAAAGGGATAGCGCCCGGCGGCGTCGGGCGGCAGGCCGACGCGGGCGAGCAGTTCGGCCACCCGGCGCCGGCGTTCGGGTGCGTCGCCGATGCCGTGGATCAGGAACGGCTCCTCCAGGATCGTCCCGACGGGATGGCGCGCGTTGAGCGACTCGGCCGGATCCTGAAAGATCATCTGCAGATGGCGCCGAATGGGTTTCAGCTGCGACCGGCTCAGTCCCGCGAGATCCGTGCCCTCGAATCGGACTCGACCGGTCGTGGGTCGGAGCAGCCGGACGATGGTTTTCCCCAGCGTCGATTTGCCGCAACCCGATTCGCCGACCAACCCCAACGTCTCCCCGGCCTGGAGCGAAAAATTGACGCCGTCGACCGCCTTGCAGACGGCGGTATTGCGCAGGAACACCCCCGATCTCACGGGGAAATGGATGCGCAGGTCCTGAACTTCCAGAATGGGATTCACCGGGCGGGTAAGTCGAGATGACAGGCGAAGCGATGGTCGGCGCCGTCCGCCGGCCGGAGGAGCGGGGTCTCCCGCCGGCACCGCTCAAAGGCGTGCGGGCAGCGATTTTCAAATCGGCAGGCCGGCGGCAGCTCGCGCAGCCCGGGCACCATGCCTTCGATCGTGGTGAGGCGGGTCTTGCGCGGCGTGGCGAGCCGGGGAATCGAGGCCAGGAGCCCGCGGGTGTAGGGGTGGCGCGGGTTGGCGAAGAGCGGCCGGACGGGCGCCTGTTCGGCGATGCGTCCGGCATACATCACGATCACCTCGTCGCAGCTTCGGGCGATCACGCCGAGGTCGTGGGTGATCAGAATCACGGACATGCCCATCGACTGTTGGAGCTCGTGCAGGAGGGCGAGAATCTGGGCCTGGACCGTCACGTCGAGCGCGGTAGTGGGCTCGTCGGCGATCAAGAGCCGCGGACCGCAGGCGATCGCCATGGCGATCACCACGCGCTGGCGCATCCCGCCGGATAGCCGGTGGGGATATTCGGTCAGGCGCAACTCCGGGGAGGGGATGCCCACCTGGCGCAGGAGTTCGACCGAGCGGCGGGCGAGCGCCGGCCCCGTGAGATCGGTGTGCAGGCCGAGCACCTCGCCCAGCTGCCGG
>CAZWMF010000377.1:0-4444 GCA_964634535.1 uncultured Opitutaceae bacterium
ACTCGAACGTGACCAAGGGTTATGGGTTCAAGTATTGGGAAATCGGCAACGAGTGCTACGGCACCTGGGAAACCGACTCCCAGGCCGTGGAGCACGACCCCTACACGTACGCGGTGCGCGCCCAGCAGTATATCGCGCAGATGAAGGCGGCCGATCCGACGATCAAGGTCGGAATGGTGGCGGTGACCGGCGAAGATAGCTATCAGAACAACACGAACCATCCGGCCACCAATCCGGTGACCAACGTGGTGCACAATGGCTGGATGCCGGTCATGCTCACCACCATGAAGACCCTGGGATTTGTCCCGGACTTCATCATCTATCACCGCTACGAGCAGAACCCCGGCCAGGAAAACGACGCCGCGCTCCTGCAGGATGCGCTTACCTGGCCCCAGGACGCCGCCAACCTGCGCCTCCTGCTCAATCAGTATTTGGGCACCGCCACCGCGAGCAGCATCGAGATCTGCTGCACCGAAAACAACTCGGTCAATACGAACCCGGGCAAACAATCGACGAGTCTGGTCAATGGCCTGTACATGGCCGACAGCGTCGGCAACCTGCTCCAGACCGAAATCAATTCGATGATCTGGTGGGACTTGCGCAACGGCCAGGACTCCACCCAGAACAACAGCGCCTCTCTGTTCGGCTGGCGGCTCTATGGCGACTATGGCATCATGTCGGGCGCCAACGATTGTTACCCCACCTATTACATCGAGAAGCTGCTTTCCCATTTCGCCCGCGGCGGGGATAGCGTCGTGTCGGCGACCAGCAACAACCTCCTCCTGTCGACCTATGCCGCCCTGCGCCAGGACGGCACGCTCACGCTGTTGGTGCTCAACAAGAGTCCGGCCAAGACCGAGACCGTCACTTTTTCGCTGGGCGGCTTTGCGCCGATGGCGACGGCCAGCCTCTATACCTACGGCGTCTCGCAGGATCGCGCCGCCCAAACCGGCCTGGGCAACCGCGACATCGTCACGGGATCCCTAACGGGCGTGGCGTCCACCTTCTCGACCACGTTCCTGCCTTATTCGGCTTCCGTGATCACCGTATATGCCGCGAACGCCAGCGCGCCGACGATCTCGACCCAGCCGGTCGGCCAGACGGTGACCGCCGGCCAGAGCGTGACCTAGACCGCAGCCGCCACCGCCGTGTCCGGCAGCCCGGCGATCACTTATCAATGGCAGTTCAACGGCGTGAATATCGCCAACGCCACCGGCGCGACGCTCGCGATCCCAAATATCGGCACGACCCAGGCGGGCGCCTACACGGTGGTCGCGACAAATCTATTGGGCTCTGTTACATCGAGCCCGGCGACCGTGAACGTCAATGTCAGCGCCCACCTGATCAACCTGTCCTCGCGCTCCTACGTGGGCACCGGCGCCCAGGTGCTGGTCGCCGGTTTTGTCGTCGGCGGGAACGGCACAAAGCAGGTGCTGGTCCGGGCGGACGGGCCCGTCCTCAATTCATTCCATATCACCGGCACGCTCGCAAACCCGCTGCTTTCGCTTTTCGACAATGCAGGCAACGTGATCGCGACCGACGCGGGTTGGGGAAATGCGACGGTCCCGGGAAACTCGACGGTCGCCGCCATCATCTCGGCGGCCACGACGAATGTGTTCAACCAAGTCTATGCCTTCGGCCTGCCCGCGGGCTCGGCCGACAGCGCGATGGTCGCCGCCCTGCCTTCGGCCGCCTATACCGCCGAAATCAGCGGGACGGGCAATAGCCCGACCGGCGTCGCCCTGGCCGAACTTTATGACGCGGACACCGGCACGCCAACCGCGCACCTGATCAATCTCTCGGCCCGCGCCTTTGTAAACACGGGCTCGGGCGTCCTGGTCGCCGGCTTCGTCATTTCCGGCTCGGGTTCCGAAACAGTCCTGATCCGCGGCGTCGGACCGACGCTGGGGCTGGCGCCCTTCAACCTTCCGGGCGCGCTCGCGGCACCCCAACTGACGTTATTCGATGCCAACGGAGCCATCATCGCCACCAACGCGGGCTGGAGCACGGCCCCGGCCGTCGGCCCATCCACGATCGCTGCCGGTGTCCAGACCGCCACCACGACGGTCATGAACAACCTTTACGCCTTCAGCTTGGCACCCGACTCAGCCGATTGCGCCATGGTTGTGACTCTGCCCGCCGGGGCCTACACGGCCCAGGTGAGCGGTATCGGCGGCACGACCGGCGTCGGCCTGGTCGAGGTTTACGACGTACCGTAGCCTGCAACCCTCGCAACACCGTTGAAGATGGCGCCTTCCGCCTCCGGCGCCAGATTTGACGGAATCGGTCCGGGATGCGCAGGCCAGCGCCCCACCGACTCGGCCCAGCCGAAGCCCAGCGAAATCGTCCGGGCTGGCCGAAACGGGCAACTATGCGTGCATGATTGACTTGTAATGTCCGCCGTTCTGGCGAGATTCGATTGGGCATCATGTGGGCCGCAAACGTGACGAAAAATACAGGTTGAAGGCCGCTCGTCGCCCCCGAAGGGCCCTTCCTATCCCGCTTCCATGCCTCCCTCCCAGCCCAACGCGGAGCCGAACGACGCCGTCGGCGTCGAATCGCTTTTGGAGGAATCCGACTGCCTGCTCTGGCGCTCGACGGTTGTGCGCCTGGAAAACCGGTTGCAGTGGCTGGACTTCGATCTGCCCCACTCGGCATTGTCGCTGAGGATTTTCGGCCAGCCGATTCCAGCCCGCGCCAGCGGACTGTGGACCCTGGTGACGGCGCCCGACCTCGCCCAGATGAATGCGCGCAGCACCGAAGCGATCCTGGCCGGCGCCGCCGGCTACGAGCAGGAATTCCGCGTGGTGCGCGACGGCCGGCTGTTCTGGTTGCACGAGCGAACCTCGATCCGGCCGCTCCACCCGGATCGCTGGCAGGTGTCGGGCGTGGTGACCGACATCACCGCCCAGCGGGAGGCCGAGGAGGCGCGCCGGGCCACCGAGGAGGAGGTGCACCAGATCCTGACGGTGGCCAACTGCATGATCTGGCGCGCGCGCGCGTTTCGGCGCCGTTCCGGGATGGACGCCGACTGGGTGCTGTACATTCCGCCCTCGAGCCTCTATTGGCGCCTGTTCGGCGAGGACGCGCCCACGCAAACCAACACGCTCTGGCACCCGGGGATGGTCCCCGAACTGGAGGAAATGAACGCCCGGAGCAACGCCGCCTTGCTCAATGGCGCCCCCGAATACGAGCACGAGTTTCGCGTCCTCTGGGGCGCGCGGGTGCTGTGGATGCACGAGCATGTCTCGATCACGCAGATCGCGCCCGGCGAATGGTCGCTGACCGGCGTGCTCATGGACGTCACCGCGGCCCGCGAGGCCGAGGAGTCGCGCCGGGCGAGCGAAGCCCGCCTGCAGCAACTTTTGGCGCGGGCCGATTGCATTCTGTGGCAGGCCCGGGTGGCCCAGATGGATGACGAGTGGGTGCGGCTGAACTGGACCCACTATCTGCCGCAATCCGAACTGTTCGCGCGCGTTTTCAAGGATCTGCCGGAGTCCGAGCATCTCCTGGATTGGGACAAGCTGAAGGTGCCCGAATTCCCCGAGATGCGCGCGCGGGTCCGCCAGGCCCTGCGGACCGGCGGAGCGGGCTACGAGCACGAGTTTCACGTGCCGCGGGCCGACGGCCCCCCGATCTGGCTGCACGAGCAGGTGACCATCCGGCCCGCCGGGCCCCGCCAATGGGATCTCATCGGCTTCATCACCGACGTCAGCGCCCGCCGGGCGGCCGAGGAGGCCCACCGCCAAAGCGAGGCCCAAATGCATCAGATCCTCACCTCGGTCGATTGTCTGCTCTGGCAGGCGACCGTCGTCGAGCGGGAACAGGGCGAGCCTCTCTGGACCGTGTTCGCCCCGCATTCGGCCCTCTACCAAAAGCTCTTCGGCAAGGTCTCCCCCGAAACGGCCGACGGCCGGGTGGTGCTGGATTGGGCGGCCCTGCAGGTCCCCGAGTTGCCCGAAATGATGCGCCGCTATCAGCAGGCGCTGCGCGAGCGCCAGCCGGGCTACGAGCAGGAATTCCGCGCGTTCGTGCCGCCCCGGACCTACTGGCTGCACGAACAGGTCACCATCCAGCCCCTGGGCGAAAAGCGCTGGCAGCTGGTCGGCGTCATCACCGACATCACCGCCCGCCGCGAGGCGGAAATGGCCCTGGCCGCGGAGAAGGAACGGCTGGCCGTCACCCTGCGGGCGATGGCCGAGGGCGTCATCACCACCGACACGCAGGGCATCGTTCAGTTCATCAATCCGGCGGCCGCCGTCCTCACCCAATGGGACCCGGGCGACGCGGTCGGCCGGCCCATCGCCGAAGTCTGCGTCCTGCAGGACGAGCACCACGGCCAGCCCATCCACCTGCCGCTGGACGCGGTCGTCCGGGGCGACCGGGTGGCCGAATTGCCGTCCCAGACGCGCATGCTGGCCCACGCCGGGGCCCGCTGGTTGGT
>CAZWMF010000378.1:0-4436 GCA_964634535.1 uncultured Opitutaceae bacterium
CGGAACCGCGGCCCAGGCGCGGATCGAACCACCGGAAATTGAGACGGCCTATCCAGAACCCAGCCGGCACGGAATCATGCCCGCCTACGGCTTCTTCGTCCGGCACGTGCGGGGCATCGAGTTTCACGACATCACGCTTGGCACAATGACCCCAGACGCGCGGCCACCATTCGTCCTGGAAGACGTGACCGGCGCCGTATTCGACCGCATCAATGCCGCGCACGACTCCGGCCAGCCGGTCGTCATTCGAAAAGGGTCAGGTTGAAAAACTTGACCTCAATCTTTCCCAATGCGGATCGGTCGCCTGAAGTCGGCATCGATATCGCGCGAGATTGCGGCTGACGACGGTCGGTGCGCCCAGATCGAGCTTGGCACTAAGCCAGTAGAGTCGGGCTCGCGCTGAGTCCCGCATCCAGGTGGCGACCGCCAACTTCCAGGTTTCCGATTTTGGGGAAGTCTTTGCCTCATCGGCTGTGCGGCCCAACACCGCCAATACCCTGTTCAGATAAGTTTCCCATTCGGCCGCGCGCATTTGTTCAGCACCGGGAACCGTCCATGCTCGAGCCAATCCGGCCGGGGCATGCTGCGAAATGATCGCCGCCTTGAACGCCTCGGAGCCAATGGCCCATCCTCGGCTCAGTTGCAGGTATCGGCGCTTCGTTTTGGCGGCAGCTTCCGTTTCGATCGCAAGGTGATCGGCGTATCGGTCCCATCCCGCAGGGTCGTCGTTGGTCACGCCGGCTGCATTCAAAGCCGGTTGAATGCGGAGGAAAGCCGGCCGAGCAGAGGGACGACGTAAGAACCAATAGCTGGAGTGGCGATATTCCTGCAGGCGCTCCTGGCTCACAATACTTGCACGGACGGGATTCAAGTGGATGTAGTCACAGACCAGACCGAGGGCGGATTCTCCTCCAATGAGAAGGGCCCGATATCGCCCTTGGAAGAGATGACCTTGTTCACCGCGGTGACGATTGAATCGGTTGGCAAACGTCGCCTGCAGCCATTGCATCCCGACCACCAAATTTCCGCGGGGCGTCGTCACCGCGAGGTGAAAGTGGTTGCGCATCAAGACGAAAGCGTGAAGCTGCCAACCCCATTTTGGACAAGCCTCAAAGAGGCAATCCTCGAACGCCGCTTTGGTGCTTTCGGCTGAAAACACATCCACGCGGTAGTTCCCCCGATTGATTACATGGTAGCAAGCTCCCGGGTATTCCAATCGAAGTTGTCGAGCCATGGTACCATTCTAGCAAGGCGTTCCGATCCGATTGAAAATGAATCCGCAATTGCGGGCGGACCGCGGATGGTCGGATGCACAGTCCGCCCGCGGTGGAGGTCAAGTTTTTCAACCTGACCCCTTTTTCAAAACGTTACGTTCAACGTGACAGTGGCCACGCCGCGGCCGGCTTCCAGGGCGTTGCCGGTCCGGGGTGAGCCGGCGGACTCGAGGTAGGCGCCGGTGCCCCGTGTGTAGGCCCAGCCGACCTTGATGGTAAAGCGCCCGGGCAGGGTCCAGGGCAGCGTCACGCCCACCAGCCAATAGTTCCCGCCCGATTTTACGCGCGGGGACGCTCGGTTTACTGAGTCGGCCAGAACGTAGGATCCAATCGTGGCGGCGAAGTCCAACTCCGAACCGATCGACTTGAGAGGCACAGCATAGGCGCCATTCAGCTCGCCGGTTGGGCCCCGGAGGATCACGTCGTAATAGACTTTCGGCGTCAGCGTCACTCCGGCCGCGGTCCAGTTGAGCGCGAGGCTCGGCTCAAAGGTCGAGCGGAAATACCCCTGGTCGAGCGGCGCCCGCGGGTAGGTGTACCAGGTAAATCCGGGCTGCAAGCTGAGGTTCTCTCCCAGTTTGATCGTGTACGAGCCGTAGGGGTCGATCTCGGGATTGGATTGGCCCGGCACCCGACCGGCCAGCGGATCGCTATTCCAGACCCCCAACGCCCAACCGCCAAAGTCGGCCTCGAGCGAAGGCTGAAACGCCGGTCCGCCCAGCCGCTCGCCCCGGAACATATACTGGCTGACGTACGAGGGACTCACGGTCCAGGAGAGCGCCTCCGGCGTATCGCACCAAGCAGTCGGCGCCGCCAAGGCAAGCAAGGCGAGCATAGCCAGGGGTAACAATCGCATGACGGGCGGCAAGGGTAGGGCACCGACCATAACAGTTGGCGGCCCGCCGACAATCGCCGAAAGCGTTGAATCTGGAACAATCCGTGCTCAGACTGACGGCGATTTCCCGTCGACCATGAAAACGCACCGCCTCTCCTATCTGGCCCCACTTGGGTTCTTCCTATGCGCGCCGCTCGCCCAGGCCCACCCCGGCCATGGGCCGGCCGACTTTGCCACCGGGCTCATCCATCCCTTCACCGGCCTCGACCATCTGCTTGCCATGGTGGCGGTCGGACTTTGGGCGGCTCAACTCGGGGGGCGCGCACGCTGGCTGCTGCCCGGCACATTTGTGGCGGCCATGCTCCTGGGCGCGATCGGGGGAATCGCCGGTCTGCCTCCCGCCGGGGCCGAGTGGGGCATATTGGCCTCGGTATTCATCCTGGGTCTGGCGTTGGCGGCGGCCCTGCGGCCCCCGCTATGGATCGGCCTGGCGGCGGTGGCCGCGGCCGGCGGCTGCCACGGCATCGCCCATGGCGCAGAGATGCCGCCTGGCGCGGCGAGCCTCGAATTCCTTGCCGGAATGGTGGCCGCGACGGCGCTCCTCCATGCGCTGGGCGTCGGCGCCGGCACACTGGCCACGCGCCAGGGTCGCCTGCTGCGCTGGGCGGGCGCCGGCGTGATCGCCGGCGGATTTGGCCTGCTGCTCGCCTAAGGTCCGGTGAACCTAGTGCGATCTGCGCTCGGTCCGGCGGAGGGGCCTCTGCCCGTGGTCGCCGTTCGGGCGGATCGGCTGAAGCTGGCCAAGCGCCGCTGGCGCGCCCAGGCCGACGACGGCGTCGAGTTCGGCATCGACGTCGAGACGCCGCTGCAGGATGGCGATGCGATATGGGCCACGGAAACCGCCCGCTATGTGCTGCGGCAAGAGCCGGAGCCGGTCCTCGAAATTCCGCTCGATCTCGCGCCCGACGCCGCGGCCGTGATCGGCTGGTCGCTCGGCAATTTGCATCTTCCCGTGGAGGCCCAGCCGAACCGGTTGCTCGCCCCGGACGAGCCCGGACTCAGGCAGACGCTCGACCGCCTGGCCATCCACTATCACCCATCGACCGAGGTTTTCCGACCGGGACGATTCACCGGAACGCTGGCCGGCCACGGCCATGCCCACGGCCCGCACAGCGAGGCGGACCACACCCATGAGCATTGAAGACCAGAACACGGAGGCCGCCGGCGACCGTCCGGGACTCTGGGTGGCGGCGCTTCTGCAAACCACCGACTCGTTTTACCCGACGGGCTCGTACGCTCACTCCTTCGGTCTGGAGGGCCTCGTCCAGGACGGCGACGTCCGCGACGCGCCGAGCCTGCGGATCTTTCTGCTCGACCAAGTCCTGCCGGCCCTGGCGCGAACCGACCTGGCGGTGGCCACGCAAGCTTGGGCCGCGCTCGAGCCACCCGCTGATTGGGACCAGCTCGGCCGGCTGTGCCAGGTCGCGGCGGCCCTGCGCGGCGCCCGCGAACTGCGCGAGGCCTCGGCTGCCATCGGTCGACAGCGCAGCGAATTGGCGGCCCGCATCCGCGGAGGCATCGCCGCCGAATTCCACGCGCGGGCGGCGGCGGCGGGCTGGCCGCAGCCGGCCTGCATCGCCGCAGTCGTCGAGGCCCGTGCGATTGGCGCCCCGCTCGAGGCCGCGCTCGCGGCGCAGGTCTACGCGGCGGCGAGCGCCCTCCTGGCGGCCGCGGTCAAACTTCTCCGGCTGGGTCAGAACACCGTACAAACCCTGCTCGCCGAGTGCCTCGGCGCCGCGCCTGGGTTGATCGCGACCGCCCGCACGCTGCCGGCCGAGGATCTCGGCGCCTTCAATCCCTGGTGGGACGTCGCATCCGCCCGGCACGAGACCGCGGACTTCCGGCTCTTCATTTCCTGACCATGTCCCGTCCCCCCCGCATCGGCATCGGCGGCCCCGTGGGCTCGGGCAAGACCATGCTCTGTCTGCGGCTCTGCGAACAGCTGCGGACCCGCCTCGAAATGGCCGTCGTGACGAACGACATCTACACGCGCGAGGACGCGCTGTTCCTCACGCGGTCGGGCGCCCTGCCGGCCGACCGCATCGTCGGGGTCGAGACCGGCGGCTGCCCGCACACCGCCATCCGCGACGACACCACCATGAACGAGCAGGCGGTGCGCGGGCTCGAAGCGCGCTTTCCCCAGTTGCAGCTCGTTCTTGTCGAGAGCGGCGGAGACAATCTCTCCGCCACGTTTTCGCCCGAGCTCGTCGATGCGTTCATCTACGTCATCGACGTCGCCGAGGGCGACAAGATCCCCCGCAAGGGCG
>CAZWMF010000379.1:0-4435 GCA_964634535.1 uncultured Opitutaceae bacterium
CTGTGCTCTCGAGCAGGCCGATGAAGAAGAACAGGATGAGGATCTGCGGCAGGAAGGTGACGATGGATCCGACGCCGGCGACGATGCCGTCGGTCAGGAGATCGCGCAGGTCGCCCGCCGGCAGGACGCTGCGGATCCAATCGGCGGCGAGGCCGGTGTGCGCGTCGATCCAGCGCATCGGCGGTTCGGCGAAGGTGAAGATGCTCACGAACAGGAGGGCCATCACCGCGGCGAACACGAGCCAGCCCCAGACCGGGTGGGTCACCACCGCGTCGATCCGGTCGGTGCCGCTCACCCGCGGCGGGCCGTCGCGCTGGGTCGCCGTCGCCGCCAGGGCGCCGATCGCGTCGTAGCGCGCCTGCACGAGCGTAGCCGCCCAATCGGTGCCCGCCTGGCTCCACCGGCGCTGCCAGCCCTGCAGGATGGCGGCGGTGCGCGGTCCCAGCGTGGCCGAGCCGCTCACCCGCACCTCGTCGAGATCGGTGAGGAGCAGGAGCGCTTCGGCGCGCGCGCCGAGCGGCGGCTTGCCTTCTTCGATCAGCGCCGCCTGCAATTCGGACACGGCGGGGGCAATGGCGGCCGGAATCTCCCAGGCGTGCCGCGACAGCGGCAGGTCGGAGCGGCTCATGGCCAGCTTCAATTCGATGATTCCGCGGCCGTTGACCGCTTCGCACGGGATGACCGGCACCCCCAGCTCCCGCTCCAGCTGGCCGGCCCGGACGGTGATCCCCTGCCGGGCGGCCAAGTCCATCATATTGAGCACGATGATTACGGGGCGGCCCAGGTCGAGGATCTGGTGAACGAGGTAGAGATTGCGCTCCAGGTTGGTCGCGTCGACCGTGCAAAGGATTCGGTCGGGCGTCGGCGTGTCCGTGCGCCGGCCCAGCAGCACGTCCCGGGTGACGGCCTCATCCGGCGAGCGGGCCGCCAGCGAGTAGGCCCCCGGCAGGTCGATCACCGTCAAGGACTGGCCATGCTGGGTGTAGGCCGTGCCCACTTTCTTTTCCACGGTGACCCCCGGATAGTTTCCCACCTTCTGCTTCAGGCCGGTCAGGGCATTGAACAGGGTGCTCTTGCCGCAATTGGGGTTTCCGACCACGGCGTAAACGGGCGCCCGGACCGGGGCCAAGGGTCGAAATTGGTCCGGCGGCACGGCGGGATCAGCTCGGGTCAACGACGACATGATCGGCCTCGCTCTTGCGCAGGCTCAGGTGATAGCCCCGCACCCGGATTTCGATCGGATCACCCAGGGGCGCCGTGCGGATGAGCGTGACCGTCGTGCCGGGCAGCACGCCCATTTCCCGCAGCCGTAGAAAGGCTCCCCCCGCCTTGGGATACCCGCAGACCCGCGCCGAGGCGCCCACGGCGAGTTCGGACAACTTGAGTTCGGCGGTCATCGGTTCAGGCCGCCGCACCGACGAGTTCGACCAGGATGTGTCGACCGACTTGCCGATTGAGCGCGATGCGGCTGCCGCACAACTCGCAGACCAGCGTGCCCGGACCGGACAGCCGTTCGATGATCGCCGATTCGCAGAAGCCGAGTTCGCGCAACCGCGAGCCGATTTCTTCGGCCCCCTCGATGCCGCACACCCGGGCTCGGGCCCCGGGTGGCAATTCGGCCAGGGTCATCCGGCGGGCGATGGCGGACGGGTGCGCGGCTTCCGGCGAGGTGTTCACGGGCGCCATCATACGCGCTTTTGCGCATTGGAAAATTGGGCGCCAGCCTGCAACTCGCTAAGGATTCTCCCTACGGCGTTCCGTCGGCCCGGGTCGGACCGTTCGCCGGGCCCACCAAATTGCGCCCAGGTCTTCGCAAGAGGCGCGCAGGAAGGCTGTTCGACGGCGGTTGGCCCGGAGTATAGGATTGACCGCGTGAAACCGCTCTCCGAGCAAGCGGGTCCCGGATTTCCGTGCGATATCCGGGTGGGGAGGCGGCGGGCTCGATTGCGGATGATGATGCCCGCCGATGCGGCGACCCTCATCGCATTTTTCGACTCGCACACCGAGGAAACCGTGCGGGAGCGCTATGGGTATCTCGTGAACAGCATGACCGCGGAGCGCGCGGCGAGTCTGGTGGGCGTGGACCAGACGCGCGACCTCGCCTTGGGCGTATTCGAAGCCGGGCCCCAGGGCGAAAGCCTGGATGCGGTCGGCCGGTACTGTCTCGACCCGGGCGGCCGGAGTGCGGAGTTTGCCCTGGTGGTTCGCGAGACGAAGCGACGCCTGGGTCTGGGGGAGTTGCTCCTGCGGACCCTGATCGCCGCGGCGCGCGCCCGCGGTCTCGCGGAAGTTTGGGGCCAAATTGCCGTCGACAACGCGGCCATGCTCCAGATGGTGCGCCAGTTGGGCTTTACGCTGTCGTCGGAGGACGGCCGTTCGGATCGGGCGAGCCTGTTCCTCCAACCGCCAAGCGGAAGGTCCGCTAGCCTGCAGCCATCACAATACCGGTGAAGCGGGCTCGGCCGAAAATGGCTACGAAGCCAAGGCCTGCGTGCGCGCCGTCAGCTGCGGCTCGATCTGCCGCCACAGGGTGTCGGCCCGCACTTCGAGCAATGCGCGGCACTTGGCGATTTCCGCCGCCCGCGCCGCCCGGTTCTCCTCGGCGATCTTGGCCAGATCGTCCAGATTGTAGAGGAATGCGTTGCCGAGCTGGGCGACCGCCGGATCGATGTCGCGGGGCATCGCCAAATCGATGAACAGGAGCGGCCGGTTGAGCCGGCTGCGCAGCGCCGTCAGCGCGGCTGCGGCCGAAAGGACGGTGCCGCTGGCGGAGGTTGACGAGACGATGATGTCGAAGTCGCCCAGGCGCGATTCCCGTTGTTCAAAGGGCAGGCTGGCCGCGCCCAGTTCCTGGGCGAGGGCGTCGGCGCGCTCAAAGCGCCGGCTGGCGACCGTGAGCGACAGGGCTCCGCGGCTCTGGAAGGCCCGAGCCGTCTTCTCACCGATTTCGCCGGCGCCGAGCAACAGGACCCGCGCGGTGGCCAGGGCTCCGAAGACGCTCAGCGCGAGGTCGACGGCGACGTTGGCCACACTGACCTGGCCCACGGTGATGGCCGTGTTGGTGCGGACGTGTTTGGCGCCCTGGAATACCTTCTGAAAGATTCGATTGAGAATGGATCCGGTCGATCCGCGGATCTGGGCGGCCGCATAAGCCTTCTTCAGCTGGCCGAAGATTTCGGTTTCGCCGAGCATCTGAGAGTCCAGGCCGACCGCCACCTCGAAGAGGTGCTGGACGGCTTCCGGACCCTCAAGGAACAGGCGGCATTTGTCGAACTCCTCGGTCGGGATGCCTTGCCGCGCGCAGAGCGCATTCTGCGCCCGATCCACCGCCGCCGCGCCGGCGGCCACGCCGTAAAGTTCGAGCCGGTTGCACGTGTTGACGAGGACAAACTCCCGCAGACCGGGCACGCGCGACAGATCCAGGGCGAGTCCGGCCTCGGCTTCGGCGCCCAGCGCCAGGCGCTCGCGGACCGCCAGCGGGGCGGTCCGGTGGGTGGCGCCGATGATGAACAGTCCGGTCAGGCCGCTGAAGTCGGGACGCGCCTTGAAGGGTGCCACGGAGGCCAGGGAGCGGGCGAAGCAGGATTCGGCGGCGGCGTTCGCGATCATGGTGGGTCTGGGGTTGCGGCGGTCAGACTACCGGAAACAGGCCGGCCCAGGCTATTGGAGGCGCCGCCAAGTCTCGGTAGGGATATCCCTTAGAGTTCAACCGGACGATCTTAGCCGAACGGCTCCGCGTCGGATCCACGTATTTTGCCCCACTTGGCCCGGAAATTGGCCCATCCACGGCTGTATGACCCTTTGATCGGTTGCGCGGCGGCCGCCGTCGGTCCTAGCCCGCAAATTTCATGAAAACGGCTGAAGATCGATCGAAACGACGAGCAGGGGTGAGCGAAGACGACCCAGGTGGGCCTTCCGGCCCATCGCCGGGAGTTTTCGCCCGCCCATGCCCGGCGGCTTCGCTCGAGATTCGGCCGATTTTCATGAAATTTGCGGGCTAGCGCGGAAATTCCATGAAAACGGCCAAGGATCGCTCGAAGCGCCGAGCACAAGAGGCGAGGGCGATTAAGATGGGCTTCTCGCCCATCGCTGGGAGCCCAAGGCCTTTTTTGCCCGTGCGATTCGGGCGAGATTTGGTCGATTTTCATAAAATTTCCGCGCTAGGCTTGAGCCGTCCATGACGATCCTCCGGAAGATTCGATTCCTATTGGCGTTGATCAGCGTGGCTGGGGTCGCGGTGGCGGCGGATGCCAACCGGCTGCCGGTCGAGGATCAGGTCGCCACGGCGGTGGCCTTGCCCCTGACGACCGTGGTTCACTTTTGGGCCCCGTGGTGCCCCAATTGTCGGGCCGAGCTGCAGAACGGGGGCTGGGCAAGAATGATCGAAGCCAACCCCAATACGCGGTTTATCTTTGTGACCATATGGAGTGAAGAC
>CAZWMF010000380.1:0-4413 GCA_964634535.1 uncultured Opitutaceae bacterium
TGTTTGCTTGCCGGGAAGGGGGGCGGACTCAACTCTCGACCGAATTCACGTCCATGCCGAAACGCACCGATCTAACGTCCATACTCATAATCGGCGCGGGTCCCATCGTCATCGGCCAGGCTTGCGAGTTCGATTACTCGGGCACCCAGGCTTGCAAGGCATTGAAGGAGGAGGGTTACCGGGTGGTCCTGGTCAATTCGAATCCGGCGACGATCATGACGGATCCGGAGTTCGCCGATGTCACGTATATCGAACCGCTGGTTCCGGAGACCCTGGAGAAGATCATCGCGGCGGAACGGCCGTCGGCGTTGCTGCCGACTTTGGGTGGGCAGACGGCGCTGAACCTGTCGATGGAACTGCACAAGCGGGGCATTCTCGAGAAATACGGAGTCGAGATGATCGGCGCGAAGCCCGAGGCGATCTCCAAGGGCGAAGACCGCGAGCTTTTCAAGCAGGCGATGATCAAAATCGGTCTCGACGTCGCCAAGTCCCGCACCATCCGCCGAATCGAGGACGCCCGGGCGGCCGCCGATGAGATTGGCGCGTTTCCCCTCATCATCCGGCCATCCTTCACGCTGGGCGGGGCGGGCGGAGGAATCGCCTATAACCGGGAGGAGTTCGAGCGCATCGTCAGCAATGGATTGGATATTTCGCCGACCCATGAGGTGCTGATCGAGGAATGCCTCATCGGATGGAAGGAGTTCGAGATGGAGGTCATGCGCGACCACAAGGACCAGTGCGTCGTGATCTGCTCGATTGAGAACTTCGATCCCATGGGGGTCCATACGGGCGATTCGATCACGGTCGCCCCGGCCATGACCTTGACCGACAAGGAATACCAGGTGATGCGCGACGCGTCGTTCGCGGTGATCCGGGAAGTCGGCGTCGAGACCGGCGGCTCCAATATCCAGTTCTCCGTCGACCCGGAGACCGGCCGGATGGTCGTGATCGAGATGAACCCGCGCGTCTCGCGCTCCTCGGCGCTGGCCTCCAAGGCCACGGGTTTTCCGATTGCCAAGATCGCGGCCAAGCTGGCGGTCGGGTACGCGCTGGACGAACTGCGCAACGACATCACCCGGCTGACGCCGGCCAGCTTCGAGCCGACCATCGACTACGTCGTCACCAAGGTGCCGCGCTTCACGTTCGAGAAGTTTCCGGACGCCGATGCGACCCTGACGTCGGCCATGAAGTCCGTGGGCGAGGCGATGGCGATCGGGCGCACCTTCAAGGAGTCGCTCCAGAAGGCGCTCCGCTCGCTGGAGATCGGCGCCCGCGGTTTTGGCGGGGGCGGACGACTCGGCGGCGACGACCGGCCGGACGACGCCACGATCAAGCACAAGCTGGCCACGCCGAATGCCGAGCGGATCTTTTTCATCCGCCATGCGTTCAAGGCGGGCTATTCAGTTGAACAGATTTACGACCTGACGCGCATCGATCCCTGGTTTCTGCACCAGCTGCGCGAGATTCACGAAATGGAGGAGGAACTGCGGGGACGCGTGCTCGCGGATCTGGACGACGTCCGGTTCCGTCGGGCGAAGCAATTCGGCTTTTCCGACGCGCAGATCGCGCATCTGTCGGGGGCCGACCTGCATGCGGTCCGCGCCGAGCGGAAGCGCCGCGGGATCCAAACCACCTTCCGGCTGGTCGACACCTGCGCGGCCGAGTTCGAGGCCTTTACGCCCTATTACTATTCGAGCTACGGGGACGAAAACGAGATTCTGCCGTCGGACCGGCCCAAGATCATGATCCTGGGCGGCGGTCCCAACCGGATCGGCCAGGGCATCGAATTCGACTACTGTTGCGTGCACGCCAGCTTCGCCCTGCGCGAGATCGGCTTCGAAACCGTGATGGTGAATTCGAATCCCGAAACGGTGTCGACCGACTACGATACGAGCGACCGGCTGTACTTCGAGCCGCTGACCCTCGAGGACGTGCTCGAGGTGTACGACCAGGAAAAGTGCGCGGGCGCGATCGTCCAGTTCGGAGGCCAGACGCCGCTCAATCTGGCCTCCGCGCTCAAGGCGGCCGGGGTCAACATCATCGGCACCTCGCCCGAGAGCATCGAGGCGGCGGAGGACCGCAAGCTGTTCGCGGCCATCCTGCACCGCGTGGGCTTGAAGCAGCCGGACAACCGCACGGCGTTGAGCGAGGCGGAGGCGATTGCGTCGGCCCAGGATCTCGGCTATCCCGTCCTCCTGCGCCCCTCGTTCGTGCTGGGCGGGCGCGGGATGTTCATCGTGTACAGCGAGGCCGAACTGCGGGGCGTCGTGCGCCAGGTCTTCGAGGTGATGCCGGGCAAACCCGTGCTGATCGACAAGTTCCTGGAAGACGCGATAGAACTGGATGTCGATTGCTTGAGCGACGGCGAGCTCAGCGTCGTCGGGGGCATGCTCGAGCACATCGAGTTCGCCGGGGTGCATTCGGGCGACGCCGCGATGGTGATGCCGCCGCATACCTTGGGCGCGGAAATGCTGACGGAAGTCCGCGCCGCCACCGCCGCGCTCGCGCGCGAATTGCGGGTGATCGGCCTGATGAACGTGCAGTTCGCCATCAAGGGCGACCAACTGTACGTGCTGGAGGTCAATCCGCGCGCCTCGCGCACCGTGCCGTTTGTGAGCAAGGCGATCGGCGTGCCGCTGGCCAAGCTCGCCGCGCAGATCATGACCGGCCGCAAGCTGGCCGACCTGGGCTTTACCCGCGAACTGACCCCGCTGCACTGGTGCGTGAAGGAGGCCGTGTTTCCATTCGTGCGCTTCCCGGGCGCGACGATCGCGCTCGGGCCCGAAATGCGTTCGACCGGCGAGGTGATGGGGCTGGACGACGACCTGGGCTTGGCCTTCGCCAAGGCGCAGGCGGCGGCCAAGCCGGGCTTGCCGACCGGGGGGAATGTGTTTCTCAGCGTCAAGGATGCGGACAAGCCCCGGGCGCTGGAACTCGCGCGCGGCCTGGTCGACTTGGGATTTGTCATTTACTCGACCAGCGGCACGGCGAAGTTCCTGGCCGACGCCGGCGTCGCGGTGAAGCGCTTGGCCAAGATCAGCGAAGGCCGGCCCAATGCTGCCGATATGATCAAGAACGGCCAGATCGCCTTGGTGATCAACACGCCGAGCGGCCTGATTCCCCGCCGGGACGAGAACGCGATCCGCTCGGCCACCTACGCGCACAGCGTATGCATCATGACGACGATCACCGGCGCGCGGGCGGCGGTGGAAGGCATTCGGGCGCTGCGCACCAAGCCGATGGGCGTGCGTCCGATCCAGCGCTACAAGGGCAACGTCCGCCCGGTATGATCCTGCGATGAACCCTCCCGCGGTCTTGGTGGCGCTCCTGCACGGGCCGGACCAGCCGGGCCTGGTGGCCCGGGTGTCCGGCTGGATCTTCGAACGCCGCGGCAACATCCTGCACGCCGACCAGCACCGCGACATGGAGGCGGGAATCTTCTTTCAGCGGGTCGAATGGGAGCCGGCGGCCGGCGCCGTGAGCCTGGAGGAGGAAGAGCGGTCGTTCCAGGCCTTCGCGGTCAGCCTCGGCATGGCGGTGCAGGTGACCTCGAGCGTCCGCCGTCCACGCGTGGCGCTCTTCGTTTCGACGGCCGACCATTGTTTCCACGACCTGGCCTTGCGCTGGCGCTCCGGGGAATACGCGGCGGATTTTGTCGCGGTCGTGTCGAATCACGCCGACTTGGGTTCCGTGGCGCGGGGCTACGGCATCGCCTTCCACCACGTGCCGATGACGCCGGAGACCAAGGCCGCGGGGGAGGAGCGCCAACTGGCGATTCTCCGCGATGCCGGGATCGACCTGGTCATTCTGGCCCGCTACATGCAGGTGCTGTCGGCCGAGTTTCTCGCGCGGTTTGGCCGGCCCGTCATCAATATCCATCACTCGTTCCTGCCGGCGTTTGCCGGCGGGCGTCCCTACCATCAGGCGCATGAGCGCGGCGTAAAGCTGATCGGCGCGACCGCCCATTACGCGACGGCCCACTTGGATGAAGGGCCGATCATCCAGCAGGACGTGGCCCGCGTCACCCATCGCCACAGCGTGCCGGATCTGGTTCGCAAGGGCCGCGATTTGGAAAAAATCGTGCTGGCCCAGGCGGTCCGCTGGCACCTGGAAAGCCGCGTGCTGGTCTACGGCCGCAAGACGGTGGTGTTCGATTGACCGGCGGACGGGCGCGGGCCAACGGACGCGGCGGGCACCGGCCGCGGAAGGCGGACACCGGATTTGCCGGAATGGGTGCCGGATGCGGGCTAAACGGCGCCGCGTCGCTGTTCGAGTTGCCGGCGGATGTCGGCCATGCGCTCCTGGGTCAGCGGGAAGCGAAACAGGGCGATCAGCGCGCAGAGGAGGCCGGCGATCGGGATCACGGCAAACAGGAAGCGGATCATGAACAAGGTGTGCTCCGATTGGGGGCCC
>CAZWMF010000381.1:0-4409 GCA_964634535.1 uncultured Opitutaceae bacterium
TGCGCCTTCCTAACCGTCGCCATTTTCTCTTCCGGCACCATTATCGACGTTCCCAGTGTCGCGGGGCCGTTCTCTCTTACTTTCCTGTTCGTCTTGTTTGGCACGTTGGATCTGACGCGGCCGGAAAACCTCGCGCTCATCCACGACGACGTGGCCCGCATTCGGGGGTGGGGCTTCGATCTGATCAAGCACGACTTTTCGAGTTTCGATGTGTTCGGCAAGTGGGGCTTCGAAATGGGGGCCGAACTTACGGACCCGGGCTGGCACTTTGCGGATCGGACCCTGACCAATGCCGAAATTATCCTGCGTCATTACCGAACGCTCCGGGCCGGGGCCGGCGATGCCATTCTTCTCGGATGCAACACGATTGGCCACCTCGGGGCCGGGCTGTTCGAGATCCAGCGGACGGGCGACGACACCTCGGGCCACGTCTGGGAACGGACGCGCCGCATGGGCATCAATACGCTCGCCTACCGGCTGGCCCAAAATGGGACCTTTTTCGCCAGCGACCCCGATTGCGCGGCCCATACCGAGCAGACGCCCTGGGAGTTCGACCGGCAGTATCTCGACCTCGTGGCGCGAAGCGGCACCGCGCTCTTCATCTCGGTTGACCCGCGCACGGTGACGGCGGAACAAAGGAGTGCCTTTCAGGCCGCCGTGCAGCTCGCCCTGTCGGGTGGTACCCCGGGAGGGGCCGAGCCGCTGGATTGGCTCCACACCACGACGCCCCGTCGGTGGCGGGTGGGCCGTGAAACGGTTACCTATCGCTGGGAGGAACCGGCGGGAGCCAATCCCTTGCGGGTCTAGCCCGGCGCATTCCTGAGGCTTCGTTCAGTTTTGCCGAAGCGAAACCCTCCGGGGCCACGCTCCGCCAAGACCCGGAAAGCCGACATACCGCGCCTCATCGAGCGAGGCGCCGGAGTCGGCTTAGGAGGCTCCGCTATGCCCCTTCCGGGTTCCGCTTTGGCAATACCGAACGAAGACTCGAGAATGCAATTCGGTCGGGTTGTCCGATCATGCCTCTGGACGCTAGGGAGCCGCGCCCGCCGGAGGCATCTCCATCGGCTGGATCGTGCCGTCGGCGTTGTAGAAGAGCTCCTGCACGCAGACGCGCCGCTCGAATGGACTCGGGCCTTGGACGTGATAGAAGAGATACCACCGGCCATTGAACTCGGTGATCGAGCCGTGGACGTTGCGGGAGTGGTTATCCAGAATGACGCCGCGGTATTCGCCGGGTCCCAGCGGACTTGAGGCCATGCTGTATTCCATCAGGTTGGCGATCTGTTTTCCGCGGCTGGATGGGTAGCTGAAGTAATAGATTCCATGGCGCTTGTGCACCCAGATGCCCTCGTGGTAGTTCCGGGCTTGGACCGCCAGAATCGGGCCGTCGCGGGTGATCATGTCTGGCTTAAGCTTTACGACGCGCAGCTCGTTTTGTCCAAAATACAGATAAGCCTGCCCGTCGTCGTCGAGGAAGATGCACGGATCGATCGCCCGGGTGCCGCCCTCGCCGCGGGCGATCAGCGGATGGCCCAGGGCGTCCCGGAAGGGGCCGTCGGGCCGATCGGCGACGGCGACGCCGATTTGGTCGTCGGCCGGAAAATAGAAGTAGTATTTCCCGCCGCGGCGCATGCAATCGGGCGCCCAGGCCCAGCGCTTGGCCCAGGTGATGTCCTTCAGCCCAAAAATCACGCCGTGATCCACCCAGTGCTTCAAGTCGGGGGAGGAGAACGCGTGCCAGTCCACCATGTCCCATCCGGTGCTCCCGGCGAGGTCGTGGGACGGATAGATCCAGAGCACGCCGTCCCACACGCGCGCGGTGGGATCGGCTTCGAAGTCGGGCAGAATCTGGTGTTGGCCGCGCAGGGCCGGCCCGATCGCAGCCGAGGCGAGCAAAGCCCAGAGACCGAGGCGCCAGGCCAGTCTCTGCGGCTTGGCGCGGTTAGGCCGCACCGGCCGGTTTGGATTGCGCTCGGATATCATCGGGGGGACTTCAGCGGAAGATTCGCTGGGAGAACAGATAGAAGTTGTTGCGCCACTCGGGCGTGTCGTGGGCGTTGCCGTCGACGTTCCAGACATGGGGCACGTGGTGGTCGCGCAGATAGCGATGCTGCGCTTGACCGATGGCGAGCAGGCCGTCGCGGTTTCCCCCCGATAGCCAAAGCAGCCGCAGGTGCAATGCGGCGGCCGTCGGATCGGGTACGAGTTCCGCGGCCGGCCGGGTGTTCGGTGCCGGAGAAAACGCGCCGATCCAGGCGAACCGGTCCGGATGGGTCAGGCCGATGTTCAGCGATTGGCCGCCGCCCATGGAGAGACCGGCGAGCGCGCGGTGCTCGCGGTCGGCCTGGACGGCGTAGCGGGCCTCGATCGTGGGAATGACGTCCCCGAGGAGATCGCCTTCAAAGACGTCGAAGGCGGCGAGGTGGTCGGGCGAAAACAGGTTGGCCGGAGGCCGGTCATTGGATCGGGCCCGGCCATTGGGCATGACCACGATCATCGGGACGGCTTTTCCATCGGCCAGCAGGTTGTCGAGGATCACGTCGGGCAAGGCATAGTGGTGCCATTCGGTCTCGTCGCCGCCGATGCCGTGCAGCAGATAGAGGACCGGATATTTGCGGTCGGTCGAATAGCCGGGAGGCGTATAGACGAGCATTCGGCGGCGGGCACCCACCGTTCGGGAGTCGTACTCCACTGTGGTCACGTGGCCGTGGGCGATACCGTCTCGGACCACGTCGAAGCCAGCCGGGGCGTCGGGAAACGCCCGGGTGTCGTCGGCTTCCAGCACAATCTGGCGCACCCGGCCGTCCGGGCCTCGCACCGTTCGGCCAGCCACGTCGGGATTGGCCGACGGCTCCGCCGGAACGAGTTCGAGGCTTGCGAGAGTCAGGGCATCCCAACCGTCGACCAGGCCATTCAGCCGGACGACATTCCCGCCGGGGCTGAGGCGGACGCCCACGTTCGCGGTGCCCCAGGCTCCGCCGGTCGGACCGAAAGTGAGCGGAATGGCGGCGTCCTCTCCGACCCTAAGCTCGAAGGCCAGGGGCTTGGCCGAGTCGGCTCGGTAGCGGAACTGGAGCGTCGCGGCGCCGGCTTGCCGGGCGACGACGCCCCAGGTCAAGCTCGTGCCGATCCGGCCGAGATTGCGCACGGCGCCTTGGCCCGACGGACCGCCGCCGCGGTCGATTTCCGCGACGCCGGTCCGGACGGCGCGGACCGCTGGGTAGAGCGACGCCGGCCGGGCTGCGGGCGCGAAGGCAAACGTGTTCAGTCGGAACCCGGGTCGGTCGACGTAGAGCAAGAGGCTCACGACGCCCGGATTGAGGTAGACGCCGGGAATTGCGATGTCTTGCCAGACCGCCTCGCCGCCGGTGGCCGGCACGTCGATTTCCGCGACGACCTGGTCGAGGGCCAATAGGCGGATGCGGCCGCCACCGTGCGCACTCGCCACGCGGATTGTGAGGTCGAACCACCCGCCCCGGCCGGCGTCGATCGAATACCGGGCCCACTCGTCGGCGCGCAGTCCGGCGAGCACGTAGCCGCCGCCCGCGTCATCGCCGTCGGCGACCGAGAAGTCGTCGGAACGGTAAACCGGCGCGCGCGGAAGCGGACGGGTGGAGTGAAAGCCGACGCCCTCCCCACCATTGTCATAATTGACCGCCTTGATCCGGCTGGGGAGCGTTGGGGCGGGGTAGAAGTGGGGTGTGGGCCGGTCGGCCGCGCCGGCGGCTTCGCTGCGCGGATCGATGACCTGCGCGGTCAACTCGGGGGCCGGCCGGGCGGGTAGGAAAATCCCATTCAGGGCGATGCGGAGCTCGTGGTGGGTGGCGCCGACTTCGCGGGGAAAGGCGACCGAAAGGACCCGGGCATCGGCGTCCCAGGCGCTTGCCAGGGCGACGCCATCCGCCGCCGTGACGGCTTGGGGCGTCGAGGCCAGATGGATGCGCGCCCGGTATTCAGCCGGCGCGAAACGCGTGTTCGATTCGTCGATCGCGAGCACGATCTGCTGCGCGGTTGCGTCGCTCGTGATCCGGGTAGTGGTGAAATCGCCCCGCTCGTAGCCGAAGGTGGCGCCGTCGTCGCGGTAGAGCGTGAACTCCGAGCGGCCGGAGGGGAAAACCTCGAGGGTGATGGGATCCCACGGTTTTTCCGACGTGTTGCGCATGTCGGGGGCCAGCGGGATGATCGCTCCGGCGCGCACGGCGACCGGAATCCGGTTTTGCGGCGCGGCCACCACCCACCGGCGGCCGCCGGCGTATTCGAGGCCGGTGTCCCAATCAAACCAGGAACCCGGCGGAAAATAGACTGGGCGGTTCGTCTGCCCCTCGTGCAGCACTGGGGCGACCAGCAACTCTCGGCCGAAGAGATACTCGTCGCCGGGTGTGGCGACCGATTGGGGATCATTCTGGAAC
>CAZWMF010000382.1:0-3767 GCA_964634535.1 uncultured Opitutaceae bacterium
GGTGTAAGGTTATCGAGGGTTGGCGGTCGAGGTTTAAACCGACGCGCGCGTGGAGAATGGCCGGCGCGTCGAGCCCGAGCGACGCCAGGGGGGATGGCCGGGCTCGCGGTTTTGTGATGGATGCGGGCGGCGAGAGTCATTAGGTCATCGTGCGTCCCGGTAAAATCTGCTTATGCCACCGCTGACCCGCTCCCTTCCCCTCTGGATTGCGCTCGTATTCACGGCTCGCGCGTTGGTCTGGGGCGCGGCGCCGGCCGTGCGCACGATCGAGTCCTTTGACCCGGATTGGCGTTTCCGCCAGGCGGACGCGCCGGGGGCCGACCAACCGGATTTCCCGGATAGCGGCTGGCGCCGGCTCGACGTGCCGCACGACTGGAGCATAGAGGGGGCCTTCGATCGGAACGCGCCCAGCGGGCCGTCCGGCGGATTTCTGCCGACCGGGATCGGCTGGTATCGTCGGCATTTTTCGTTGGCGCCGGCCGACCGGAACCGGCGCTTCTTCATCCAGTTCGACGGGGTGATGGAAAACAGCGACGTGTGGATCAACGGCTTTCACCTGGGTCACCGGCCGTACGGTTATGTCGGCTTCCACTACGATCTGACCGGCCACCTGAAATTCGGCGGCGAGGAGAATGTCCTGGCGGTGCGGGTCGACGACAGTCTCCAGCCCAATTCGCGCTGGTACACCGGCGCGGGGATTTATCGCCACGTCCGCCTGATCGGAACCGCGCCCGTGCATCTCGACCTCGACAGCGCCTTCGTGTCGACGCCGCAGGCGGGCCCCGACCAGGCCACCGTGCGGGTGGCGGCAACCGTGCGGAACGACTCCGACGAGAACCAGACCGTGGTCCTGGCGGCGCCGGTGAGCGGACCGGACGGCGGAGCGGTCGCGGCGGGGACCAGCCGGCCCATCCGCCTCGGGCCCGGCCAGTCGGCCGACTTGGCCGTGGAAATCCCGCTCGCGCATCCGCGGCTCTGGAACCTGGACGACCCCAACCTGTACACGGTCGCGGTGCAGGTCCGGGGGCGGGCGGACCGCCTGCTCGACGACCAACCGGTGGATTTCGGCGTCCGCCGCTGCGAATTCCGGGCCGACACCGGCTTTTGGCTCAACGGACGGAACCTCAAACTGCTGGGCAGCGCCCTGCACCACGACGCCGGCGCCTGGGGCGCGGCCGTGCCGCTGAGCATCTGGCGGCAGCGCCTCGAACTGCTGCGCGCGGTCGGCTGCAACGCCATTCGCACCAGCCACAATCCGCCGGCGCCGGAGTTCCTGGACCTGTGCGACCGGCTGGGCTTCGTCGTGATGGACGAGCTGTTCGATACCTGGTCGGTGGCGAAGACCTCGCTGCGGGGAGTGCCGCTCAACGATTACCATCTCTACTTCAAGGCCTGGTGGCCGACCGATGTCGCCGACACGCTGCGGCGGGACCGCAATCATCCGAGCATCGTCATCTACAGCGCCGGCAATGAAATTCGGGACATCAATCCGCGCGACGACCTGGGGTCCCGGGAATTCACGGCCATGCGGGATTTGATGCATCGGCTCGATCCCACCCGGCCGGTGACCGTGGCGGTGCTCCGGCCCAATCAGAACCACGTCTATTCCGGCGGCTTCGCGGAGTTGATGGACGTCGTCGGTCAGAATTACCGGGAAAACGAGCTGCTGGCCGCGCACGCGGCCGATCCCCGCCGCCGGATCATCGGCACGGAAAACCACGGCGATCTGGCCACCTGGCTGGCGCTGCGCGACCATCCGGCCTATGCCGGGCAGTTCATCTGGACCGGATTCGATTACCTAGGCGAGGAAACCGGCTGGCCGGCCATCAGCCATGCCTCCGGGTTCTATGACCGCACGGGAGAGCGCTATGGCGCCGGCTACCAGCGCCAGAGCTGGTGGACCCACGCGCCCATGGTGCAAATCGTCCGGGTGGCGCCCGCCGCGCCTCAGGCGCCCGATCCGGCCGATCCGACCCAGCCGCGCAAACCGGCGCTGCGGCAGCTCTGCGACTGGACGCCGGGCGACCTGGGCCCGCATGTGGAACACGTGGAAATCTACAGTACCTGCGAGGCGGTGAAACTCGTGCTCAACGGGCGATCGCTGGGGTCGCAGGACCGGCCGGCCGACGATGCGCCGCGCGTTTGGTTGGTTCCCTTTGCGCCCGGGAAAATCAAGGCCTTTGGCTCCAATGGGGGGCGGGTGGTCGCAACCTGCGAGCTGCGCACGGCCGGCCGGCCGGCCGGCATTCAATTGAGTGTGGATCGGTCGAACCTGCCCGACGATTGGGACGACGTGGCCGTGGTGCGGGCGACCCTGGTCGACGCCCACGGCACCCGGGTGCCCGGGGCGGATGCGACGATCACCTTCCAGGTGGCCGGTCCGGCCACCATCGCCGCGGTCGATTCCGGATCCCTGACCTCGCACGAGCCGTTCCGCGGCCGCCGCCGCCGCGCGTCCGGCGGAACCTGCGTCGCCTATCTGCGCGCCAGCGCCGACCAGGGCCCGATCTTTGTCTCGGCCTCGGCGGACGGCTGCGGGGTGGCGCAGGCCCTGATCGCGGCCGCGCCCGCCCGCCGGCCCGATTGACCCAAGCCGGCGGGGCGGATTCTCGCGGCCGGTGCTTGCGCCGGCCGCGGCGATCGGCTATCTGCGAGGCACGACGACATGGCTGTTCCTCACTCCCCGATCACGCCTGAGCTGATCGTCCATGGGCTTGGCGCGTTGCCGGCGGCGCCCGCGGTCATTCCCCAGCTGATCAAAATTCTGACGGATCAGAACCGGCCGTCGGACGAGGCCATCGAGCTCATCAAGGTCGACCAGGGTCTGGTGGCGCAGGTGCTCCATGTGGCCAATAGCGCGTTCTATGCGGCCCGCCAGCGGGTGACGTCGGTCGAGCAGGCGATTTCGATCGTCGGTTTCGTGCGGGCCTACGAACTGGTGGCGTACGCGGCCACCCAGGGCGTGCTGCTGCGCACGCTCGACACCTACGGACTCACCGCGGATGACATGTGGCGATTGTCGGTCGGCGGGGCGATCGCGAGCGATTGCCTGGCGATGCGCGTGGGGGCCGATCCGAGCACCGCCTACACGATCGGCCTATTGCATGGCGTCGGCCTGGTGGCCATCGACCTGTGGAGCGCGCGGCACGGAGCGCATTTGCGCATCGCCTGGCACCGGGAGGGCGCGGTGACGGCGGCGGCGGAAGACCGGGCGCTCGGCTGCGACCATCCCGCGGTCGGCGCGCAGCTCTTGAGAAAATGGGGCTTTCCCGCGGAATTCACCGAGCCCATGCGGCGACAGTTTCATCCACCCGTCTCCGGCCGCTATGCGCTGGGCACCGCGCTCCTCCATGCCGCCCTCTGGGTGAGGGACGTGGCGCACTGGCCCGCGGACGAGCCGCCGCCCGGCCCGCCCCACCAGGCGGTCTTGGCGACCTTGGGCCTGGCCCCGGGCGACCTGCTCGAGCTGGTGCCGGAAGTCCAGGCCCGCTTTGAGCGGGCCAAGGCGCTCCTGATCGACGGCCCGTTGGACGATGCCTGAATCCGTGGCCGGGATCGGCGATCAAGGCCGCTACTGGGTCCGATCAGATCCGATATTATGGCCAACTCCTATCGTGACAGGCCCGGCGGGCCGGGCAGACTGGCGGCTACCCCCCTTTTATGAGTGCCCCCACCCAATTCGTGCTGCCTCAGGCCGACATTCCCCAACAATGGTATAACCTGCTGGCCGACTTTCCCGAGCCGCTGCCGCCGCCCTTGCATCCGGG
>CAZWMF010000382.1:3777-4393 GCA_964634535.1 uncultured Opitutaceae bacterium
GCCGCCGGAAGGACTCCTCGCGATCTTTCCGGAGAACCTGGTGCGGCAGGAAATGTGCGCCGACCGGTGGGTGCCGATCCCCGACGAGGTCCGCGAAATTTACGGGCTGTGGCGGCCGACGCCGCTCCTGCGCGCGGTGCGCCTGGAGCGGGCGTTGCAGACGCCGGCCCACATCTACTACAAATACGAGGGGGCCAGCCCGGCCGGCAGCCACAAGCCCAACACCGCCGTCGCCCAGGCCTATTACAACAAGGTTGCCGGCACCAAACGGCTGGCCACCGAGACCGGCGCCGGCCAGTGGGGTTCGTCGCTCGCCCTGGCCTGCCAGTTCTTCGGCCTCGAATGCAACGTCTACATGGTCAAGGTGAGTTACCAGCAGAAGCCCTACCGGCGGATGCTGATGCAGACCTGGGGTGCGAGCGTGCACGCGAGCCCGAGCGACCAGACCGAATACGGCCGGCGGCTCCTGCGCGACGATCCGACCTGTCAGGGCAGCCTGGGCATCGCCATCAGCGAGGCCATCGAAGACACGGTCACGCATCCGCACACCAAGTACGCCCTCGGCAGCGTGCTCAACCACGTCATGCTGCACCAGACCGTCATCGGCCAGGAGGCC
>CAZWMF010000383.1:0-4393 GCA_964634535.1 uncultured Opitutaceae bacterium
GGAGAGTAGGGTGAGGAGGGTACGTAGTTTCATGGCTGCTCGCTTTCCATTCCCGTCGTTAGAATTTCGACGACGCCGTCAGCGTCACGACGTTGTCGTCGAAACCGGCGTAGGCCAACGTGGTGGAGTCCTTGCGGAAGATGTATTGGGCCTCGAACTGCGTCGTGGACGTCCAGATGTACGTGAGGCCCAAGTCGCCGACCCAGAAATGATCGGTCCGGATGGGCGGGGCCGTGAGGTATGCGGTGTCGTTGTAGGTTCCGCCCAGCGTGACACTCCAGGCCTCGCTCAACGCGAAATTCCCGTTGGCGCCGATCGTGTAGACCTTCTGATTGGTGCCCAGTGGCGAGGTGCTAAAGCCGCTGTTCGCCGAAAAATTCAGGGTCGACTTTGGGCTGAGCTGGTAGACGAAGGACGAACCCACTCCCAGCGTGTTCTCCTTGGTGGCCCCGTTGCCCAGGGAGGTGGCCCCGTCGGGTTCCAGCTGCGTGATGCCCACCTGAAATTGCCCGGTCAGCTTGGGCGTGAAGTCGCCTTGGGCGCCCACGTTGTAAAAATCGTCGGTCGTGTCGCCGATTCCGTCGGCCAGGGTCGTGCGGCTGCGGGTGTAGCCCAAGGTCAGATCGAGTTTGGGCGCCACCGCGTAATAGACGTTGGCGGGAAAACTCCAAACATCGCTGTCGTTAAAACCGGTCTCCGGGTACTCGGTGCGGGCAAACGATGCGCCCACCCCGAGGCGGGTCTTGGCGGTCACACCCCAACTGCCGTTCGCCGAGGCCTGGGCCACGCTCTGCTGGATCGTTTGGTTGATGCTGGAAATGGCGAGCGTGCTCTGATTCTGCTGAATGTAGGAGGCGGCGGTGGCGAATTGGGTCTCGGATCCGGTGTAGCTCAAGTTGCCGGCCAGATTGGCCAATTGGCCATTGAGCTGGGAGTCGGCCTTGGAGGCGTAATTGATGAACTGCTCATTCAACGTCAGGCCCGCGCTGAACACCTGCGTGGAATAGTGGAAATCCGTGCCGGGGATGAGGACGTATATCGTGTCGCCCTGCCGGTTGGTGGGCGTGAGGTTCACGTTGTCGTCGTAGCGCACCGAGGCGGCAGCGGTAATGAACAAGGGAACATCCGGGCCGAACGAAAGGAGCGGTTCGGCCGGAAGCGTGGCCGGCAGGGCGACGAGCAGCCCCAGGGCGATGCAGAAAATACGCCGCATGGCAACCAAGGGCAGGTCGGATCAGGACGCCGGGCTTGCGGGTACGGCCTCGACGGGCTGGGTCGGGAAAGAGGCCGATCCCGGGGCGCCGCTGCTGTAGTTGCTGTTGCCGAGATCCGTGTCGGACGCGGCCAACGCGCTCTGCACATCAGCGGGGGCAACGCTGACGGCGGCCTGAACGATCGCCGCGGTCTCTTCGGGAAGGACGGCGATGGCTGCGTTCGTGATTTGGACGGCCAGACTGGGCTGCGCGAGAATGGCGGCGCGCACGATGTCGGGCGCGAGCTTGGGATCGACCTTGACGAGGGCTCGAACGATATCCACCGCCTCCTGGGGCAGCGCGGTCACGGCAGCCGTGACGAGCGGCAGAACCGATTTCGGGTTCTCCACGGCCGCCAGGGCGATAATCGCCGGAGCATTCTTGGTGTCGGCTTGGGCCTGGCGCACGTAGGGCGAGGCGTCAAAAGCGGCATGCAACCCTGCGGCCGCCATCAAGAACGCGCCGACAGCAACGATTAATGGCTTTGCATTCATTTTATTACGTGGAAAGTTGTGGATAGATTAGCGGACAAGATGACGCCGTAACCAATCGCCGCCCGTAAGCATCATCAAGGCATAACTCGGTAACGATTTGGTGACGCGATTGACGCGGATTTGTGTCATGGCGAAGGATGGCGGACCTAAAACTGAGGAAACCCTTGTCCACTCTGATGTCCCGCATCTCGCCGCTTCTCCGCCTGGCCGTTCTTGCCTGGCTTGCCGGTTTCTCCGGGGTCCGCGGCCAAGGCGTCGCCATGCCAAGAATGGCTTCGGGTGCGGAGGAACTGGGTTGGGTCGACCGCCAGTTCCCCGAGAACGGCGATCCCGAGGCGCGCAAGCGCGCGCTCGAACGGGTCATCGATGATTTTGGCGACGATAGTGACACGGTGTTTCGCGCCGAAGTGCGACTGGCGCTGCTAGACTGGAACGGAGGACATCCGCTCGCCGCCCACGATCGGTTGCGCGGTCTGCAAAGCTCTCATTTCCGTGGTATCGATCGAGATAAGCGAGCTTGGGCCCAAATCCTCGACGGACAAACGCTGGCCGACCTAAACAGGCTGCCCGAGGCGGTCGACCGATTGGATCGCGTAGTCGAAGATAGCCGGCTATCCATTGAACGACGCTCGATGGCAGCGATAGCCCTGGCTGAAGCGATCATGCCGCAGGCGCCCAAGGACGCCCTGGCAACCCTCGAGGAGATAGCGGCCGTCCCCGGGGGCGACACCGCCAATATCGAATCGGAAATTGCTCATGTACTATTGTTTATAGAACATAGAAGCGAATTGGTGAGACGGCTTTCGGACCGGGTCGAGGCGGGCGGGGGTGAGTCGGCGCTGATCGCCCTCCTGCGCAGTTCATCCGGCTGGAAATTGCCCGGCGATGCGGCTCGGCTGGACGAACTGGCCGGAGCGGCGGAGCAAGCCCGCCCTATTCCATCCGAGCCACTGCGGTCGGCGATCGAGGCCGTCCGAGCCGAGAGCGCGTCGCGACGCATCGAGGGAGCTTTCACGAGCCTCTTGGCCAGCGCGCCGTTTGCGCCTTGGTATAAGCCCGCCGCGAGCGACCGATTCATTCGGCTGGCTGGATTCGAAGCCGCGATCGCCGAAGCCGAACGCCGCACCGATCCGGTCGCCTGCCTGGAGTATAGTCTGCGGGACCTTTCGAGTCACGGCGACGACGGGGACTTCCCCCGGCGGCTCTGGCAGGCGGCCGGTTACGCCGACTGGATCGAGCGAATGGGCCGGCCCTCCATCGATCCCGGCGTCTGCTCCGGCCTCCTAGAATTGTGCGATCGGTTGCCGCCGGGCAGCCCGTATTTCTGGGAGGGAAAGTTTTTGCGGGCCAAGCGCCTAGACCGTGCGGGCGATCGCCGAGCCGCGCAGGCGGTTCTCCGCGAAATCATAGCGCGGACCGATTTGCCGATCCGCTACCTTGAGCCGGCCTGCCGCGCTCTCGGGGCGAGTTTGGAAGCGACGGGCGACTTCGGCGGCGCCCTGGAGGTTTACCGGATGGCCGAACCCGCCGCCGGGGCCTTCGGGAGCGGGGCCGATTGCCTCCTTCACGCGCTCTTGGTGAACCTGCATCTCGGCCAGGATGCGGAAGCGGTTCGCCTAGCCCATGAGCTTGAGAACCTGCCTGAAGACACGGTCAAGGCATCCACGGCCCCCGGACAGATTCAGGAAATTGCCGCGCTGGCGCGAACCGGCCGGGCGGGCGAGGTCTGGGCGCCGGCCCGCGTTTGGTGGCCGGATTGGGTTAAATTTGGGCAGGAAGTCGGCGTGAATGCTGCGATCGATCGCACGAGCGTGCCCGAGATTGCCGATATGGGCGGATTGGCGGCGTCGGTTCGCCAAGCCTGGCAGGAGAAAGACCGCCCGACCTTCTTCGAACGGTTTCTGATCCTCGCCAGCGCCGCCCGCTGGCTGCCTTCGCTGGGACCCGAAGTGGCCTCATTCGAGGCCGAAGCGGCGCACTTTGCGCCGGAACGGCGCGATGAGATTCGAAAGCTGACGATCGAACTCCTCGACAGCCCCCACCCTGCGGAAATTCCCGGATGGCGGGAACGTCAGCTCTACCTGGCGACCGATGACTTCAACGCGAAGGCGGCGGGCGACGCGCTGCGGGTGGCCGGCGAGTTCTTTTCGGCAGCACAACCGGCCGACGCCATAACGCGGGCGATGCAGCGCGTACGAGCCTTGGCGGCGTTGGCCGCCGGCCAGGATTACGCGGCCAGCGCCGCTGGGTTGGAACGGATACTGGCCGATTCGTCCGCCGATGATCAACGGGCGATGACCGTAGGCCTGCTCGCCGACTTGTACCATCGCTTGAATCGGGACGGCGACGCCAACGACCTCGTCCGGCACGAGTTGGACAATGCCGTCGTCCGGGCCGACGCTGCCGGCTCCGCGGGATTGGCCGATCGACTTAAGAAGTCGCTCGCCGTCCCCGCGGCCGAAGACGCCATGGTCCGATGGGTGGAGGCAGCTCAGATTCCGTGGCTCGCCTATGCCGAACCCAAGGATCTCGCCGACCCCCGGCTGCGCAATGGCGAAGATGTCCTACAGGAGGCGGACAAGGTATTTCCGCCCATTGAGCGAATCAAGGTTCGGCTCCTGGCCGCTCAGGATCGTCACCTGCCGC
>CAZWMF010000384.1:0-4357 GCA_964634535.1 uncultured Opitutaceae bacterium
TGCACCGAGCAACGGGTGGCCTTCGTCAAGACCTCGACCGGGTATGGTTTCGTCAAGCAGCCGAACGGCGACTACAATTACAAAGGGGCGACCGACGAACGTCTGCGCTTGATGCGCCAACACGCGGGCCCGGACGTGCAGATCAAAGCCGCCGGAGGCGTGCGCACCCTGGACGACCTCCTGCGCGTGCGCGGTCTGGGCGTGACCCGGGTTGGCGCCACCGCGACCGAAGCAATCCTCACCGAAGCGGCCAAGCGCGGCCTCGGTTGAGCCGGCCGCGAACGCACCGGCCCTCAGGGCGGCGCGGCTCCGGTGCCCGGCGCCGCGTTCGGACGCCAGTGGGGTTGCAGTTCGATCAGCCGGCGGGTCGCAAAATAAGCGAAGGGAATCCATACGGCCGATAGGATCACCCAGCCCAGCAGCGCCTGCCCCACGCCCTGCCCAATGGTCTCGAGCAGGCGCGGCGACCCGGAGCGGACCAAGCCGGAAAACGACCGCCAGTCGAGGGCGGGCAGCGGGGTCCGCGTCGCCCCGGCGCCAAGACGCAGGAACGCGAGCACGAGCGCCGGATACAATGGCGAGGTCAGCGCGTTGACGGCCTGCACCAAGGGCTGATTCAAGCGCAGCAGACCGGCGGCCACGACGCACAGCGGCGTGGCCAGACCCAGCACCGGAAAAAACGCGCACGCGGCCCCCACGGCGACCGCCAAAGCCAAATCGTGCGGTCGCAATCCGCGGTGCAGTTGCGCCCTCACCCATTTTGCCAACACGCGCTCCAGACAAGGCCCGGCCCACCGGAAGGCGAATCGGCGGCGTTAAGTTTCCGTGACGTTTGGTCCCGGGGCCATCACTAGGGCATTGACGCCCCATTTGCCGGGAGATTTGGTTGAGGGCATGTCCGGACTTCAGAAGCTCGATCCTCAGGTCAAGTACCGCCGAGTAATCCTCAAGCTCTCGGGCGAGGTCCTGCACGGCAAGTCCAACGACCCGATCGACGCGACCACGCTCGCGCGTATCTGCATTCAAGTAAAAGAGATACGCGACCTCGGCGTCGAGGTTTGCGTCGTGATCGGCGGAGGCAACATCTTCCGGGGCCTGGCGGGTGAGAAGCGCGGCGTCGACCGGACGACCGGCGATTACATGGGCATGCTGGCCACCGTCATAAACGGCCTGGCCATCATGGATTGTCTGGAGAAAATGGGCGTGACGACCCGCGTCCAAAGCGCGATCCCCATGAACCAGATCGCCGAGCCGTTCATCCTGCGGCGGGCCATCCGGCATCTGGAGAAGGGCCGGGTGGTGATCTTCGTGGCGGGCACGGGCAATCCCTACTTCTCGACCGATACGACCGCCGCCCTGCGGGCGTCCGAGATGCACGCCGACATCATTTTCAAGGCGACGAAAGTCGACGGCATCTACGACAAGGATCCCAAGAAGTACCCCGACGCCATTCGGTACGACGAGGTCACCTACATCGATGCGTTGAAACAGCGGCTCAAGGTGATGGACTCGACCGCCTTCTCCCTGTGCCTGGACAACAACGTTCCGATCCTCGTGTTCGATTTGAGCGACGAGCACGCGATCCGCAACGCGGTGCTCGGCAAGAAGCTCGGGACCCTGGTCCACGGTTGACCCGGCGCTTGTCCCGGTCCGCGCCCTCGCTTACGCTCCTTTTCCAATTCAACCCCCGCGCCCATGAGTCAACCCATCGTCACTGCGGTCGAGGCCCAGATGAAAAAGGCCGTCGACCACACCCTCCAGGAATTCAGCGCCATCCACACCGGCAAGGCCACGCCCTCGATGGTCGAAAGCGTCATGGTGGAAGCCTACGGCACGCAGATGCGCCTGCGCGATTGCGCTGCAATCACCACGCCCGACGCCCGGCTGATCCAGATTCAGCCCTGGGACGTGGGCGTGATCAAGGCGATCGAGAAGGGCATCCAGGCGGCCAACCTCGGATTTAATCCGATCGTCGACGGCAAGATCGTGCGGGTACCCCTCCCCGAGATGAGCCGCGAGCGCCGCCAGGAATTCGCCAAGGCGGCGCATCGCATGGCCGAGGACGGCCGGGTCCAAATTCGCAATGCTCGGCGGGACGGCCTGGAAGCGGTCAAGAAGGCCAAGCTGCCGGAAGACGAGGGCAAGCGGGTGGAGAAGGATATCCAGACCCTCACCGACCGGGTGATCGCGGAGATCAACGAGGCCCTCGCGCGGAAGGAAAAGGAACTGCTCTCGGTCTGAGGCGCCACGCGTGCGCGCATCGACCAAACGCATCGTCGTCAAGCTGGGCACCGGCGTGCTGGCCTCGGCCGGCGGCCGCCTCAATCGCGAGCGGATCGAGTCCGTCAGCCGGCAAATCGCGGCCCTGCGCACGGGCGGGACCGAAGTGTTGGTGGTTTCCTCGGGCGCGGTGGGCCTCGGGATGGGCGCCCTGGAACTCAGCCGGCGGCCGGCCGAACTCAGCCGGCGGCAGGCGTGCGCGGCCATCGGCCAGGGCCGACTCATGCAGACCTGGCAGGAGGCCTTCGCGCCGCTCGGCCTGGCGGCCGCGCAGGTGCTCCTGACCCACGAGGACATCCGCGCCCGGGCGCGATACCTGGGCGTCCAGGAAACGCTCAAGGAGATTCTGCGCTACCGCGCGGTGCCGGTGATCAACGAGAACGACACGGTCAGCGCCGCCGAAATCAAGTTTGGCGACAACGACACCCTGTCGGCGATGGTGGCGAGCCTCATGCAGGCGGACCATCTCATCATCCTGTCGACCGCGCCCGGACTGATCGACCTGCCGGGCACCGGCAAGATCGTGCCGGTCATTGCGCGCATCACGCCCGAAATCGAAGCGATGGCCCGCGGCACGACCAGCGAGACCGCGGTCGGCGGCATGGTGAGCAAAATTTCCGCCGCCAAGATTGCGACGCGCGCCGGCTGCGGCGTCTTCATCGCGAGCGGCGCCGAGCCGGACATCCTGCCCCGCCTGCTGGCGGGCAACGGCCCCGGATCGTTCTTTGTCCCGAGCGGCATCCCCCTGGACGCGCGGAAACGCTGGCTGGCCTATTTCCAGCGGCCCACCGGGGCGATCCGCGTCAATGCCTGCGCCGCGGCCGCCCTGCGCGAGAACGGCCGCAGCCTCCTCGCGGTCGGCGTGGTCGCCGCCGACGGTCAATTTTCGGCCGACGAGGTGGTCGACATCGCCGGCCCCGATGGCACCGTCTTTGCCCGGGGCAAGAGCGGTTTTTCCCGCGCCGAGCTCGTCCGCATCGCCGGCCAGCACGGGGACGAAGTGAAGGCGCAGTTCCCCGGACGGCGGCACCTGGAAGTCGTTCATCGCGACGACCTCGCGCTGCTTTGAGCGACCGCGCGGCGCGCCGCCGCAATTCGGCGCGAGCGCACCGGCGGTCGCCGGGCTCGGCGGCCGACCCGTTCGCTCCGGCGGCCGGACGGCCGCGGAAGGGGCGCAAATCTTGGGAAACGGCCGCGGGGCAAAACTTTGCTTTGCGTCGGCGACGGTTTGCGAGAGCGTGGGGCTTCCCGATGGATTTCGCCCTGGAAAATCAGCGCCCGTCCGCCGTCCCGCCGATCGATTTTCGCGCGGAACTGAACGATGAGCAATTTGCCGCCGTCACCGCAACGCCCGGCCCGCTGCTCGTGCTGGCCGGGGCCGGTTCGGGCAAGACCCGCACGCTCACCTATCGGGTGGCCTGGCTCCTCGCCCAAGGCGTCCGGCCGGGCGAGATCCTGCTCCTGACTTTCACCAACAAGGCCGCCAAGGAGATGCTCCATCGGGTCCACGATCTGACCGGCGTGGAACCCGTCCGATTCTGGGGCGGCACCTTCCACAGCATCGGCCACCGGGCGCTGCGCATGTATGGCGAGGCGGTCGGGCTCGGCCGCGCCTTCACGATCCTGGACGCAGACGAAGCCGAGGGCTTGCTGCGCGACTGCGTGGAAGCCGCCGACAAGGGCTTCTTCAAGGACAAGGCCCACCCGCGGCCCGGCCCGCTGGGGGACATCATCTCGCTTTCGCGCAACACGCTCAGTTCGATTCCCGAGACGATCGCCCGCTATTTTCCGCAGCACGACGGTGTGGTCGACCGAGTGCCCGCCTTTGCGGCGCAGTACGCGGCGACCAAGCGGAAGAACAACGTGGTCGATTATGACGACCTTCTCGAGTTCTGGCTCAATCTCCTGCGCGCCTCGCCGGAGACGGCAGCGTACTTTCAGCACCGCTTCCAGCACATCCTGGTCGACGAATACCAGGACACCAACCGCTTGCAGGCCGAGATCGTCGACCTGATCGGCGCCCATCACCGCGTCATGGCGGTGGGCGACGACGCCCAGTGCATCTATTCGTGGCGCG
>CAZWMF010000385.1:0-4336 GCA_964634535.1 uncultured Opitutaceae bacterium
CCGGCGTTTTCATCAGCGGCATATTCCACGAAGTTCTCCACGAACCCTTCGCCCGGTTTGTGCCGGGAATCGGCCGCGCCATTCGCCGCTGGCATGGATCGGTGATCGCGATCTTGGCCGGAGTATGCGCGTGGATTGTGCATCACCAGCACCCTGAGGTCGGCTTGATTGCTTCCTGGGGATTCGCGGTGGGTAGCCTGGCGGCGACGGCGCCCGCGATGCACCGAAGTCTGACCTGGGGCCGGTTCGCGGCCCGCGCGTCCCTGTGGACGGCGGCCCTGGTCGGCTCCATGCGATATTCTGCCGATATCCACCATCTGCTGGCCGGCCGACCGCTGCTGGCCTCGGGCCTCGGCGTTCTCGTCGCAGCCGTTGCCCTCGGACTCGCCTATGGCCGCCGGGCGCTCCACGCCCGGTCTAAGATCGTCTACTTCTGCGCGCAGAGCCGATTGCTCTCCCGCCATGGCCAAGCCGCCACGCGGCGCATTTGGATGGAGCGACGGTCGGCCCAAAAGCCCGCCACCGCGGCAAACTTCCCGCACAACAACGGCACGAACCGCTTTTGGGTCGTGGCCCAGCTCAATGCCATGAACGCCGCGGGCCGAATCCGACTGACGATCTTGGCCCAATTCGGCGTGGGACTTATCTTGCCGATCCTGCTGGAGTTGGCTCTGGCCGCCGCCCGCTCGCATCCCGCCATGGGGTGGCACTGGGGCGCCGTCTGGCGGAGTTTGGCCGAATCCGGCCGGGGAGGAATCGAGCACGATGGCCTGGGCTTCGTGATGCCGTTCTTCTTTGCAATCATGCTGGGCGTCTACGGCGCCCTGTTTGCCCCGCTCGTGCGGCTGCGCTACCCAATATCTCGGGATCGGCTTGCCTGGACCGCCTTCGCATCCTCGTTCTTTCAATCATGGACTTACCGGGCCGCGTTCACGACGGGCACGATCCTAAGCATTGGCTTCGCCTGCGCCATGTCCGGCACGGCGCTTGGTTTTTCATCATTGGGCCAATACGCGGCCGCCGGCATGGTGCTCGTGCCCGCCTTCGAACTCTTGCGGTGCCTGGGCGCAGCGTGGCGGATCCAAGTCTACCTGACCCTGTGCATCCTCCTCGTCGCCCTCGCGGGAGCGGCGGCCGCCGCCGGAGCGTTGCGCCCCGGCTGGTCGATCCACGTGCTCACGCCGCTCGGCGTGTTCGCATCGGTCGTCGCGACCGCCGCCGCCATCTACGCGAATTGGCGAATTGTCCGCTGGCTTTACCGTCGCCGAGACCTCACCACGCTGCTCGGCGCATTGACTCCCTTTGCGCGGGGCTAGCCTCAGATGTGGATCGCCTCGCCGAGCGTCGCCGCCGCGGCCTCGCCCACCGCTTCGCTGAGCGTCGGGTGGGCGTGGATCATCGTGTGCAGGTCGTCGATCGTGAGTTCGGCGTCCATCGCCAGGCCGAATTCGCCGATCAGTTCGGTCGCCTCGGCCCCGATGATGTGGGCCCCGTAGATCTCCCCGGTCTTGGCGTCGCTCAAAACCTTGACGAATCCGTCCGACTCGTTCGAGGCCACGGCCTTGCCGGAGGCGATAAACGGAAACTTGCCCACCTTGAAATCGAGCTTCTTTTCGCGGGCGGCCTTCTCGGTCAAGCCGATGCTCGCCACCTGCGGCTGGCAGTAGGTGCAGCCCGGAAAGTTCTTCACCCGGCGGGGCCGGCTCTGGCCAAACAGGCCGTTGACCGCGTTCAACGCCTCGAACGTGGCGACGTGCGCCAGCCAGGGCGGTCCGATGATATCGCCCGCGGCGTAGATCCCCTTGACCGAAGTCTGGTAATCGTCGCCCACCTTCACATAGCCCCGATCGAGCTCCAGCTTGACCCGGGCGGACAGCGCCCCGTCCAAATTTGGGACGACGCCGATGGCGGACAGCACGGTCTCGGCTTCGATTTCCTGGCTTTGACCGTCCTTGGTCAACGTGGCTTTGACCGATGTCTCGCCGACCCGAAAATTGCCGCAGGTGGTCCCGACGTGGAGCGCGATGCCCTGTTTTTCAAATGAACGGGCGAGCAGCTTGGCCACATCCTCGTCCTCGACCGGCAGGATCTGCGGCAGCATCTCGACCAGCGTGACCTTCGCGCCAAGCGCGTTGTAGAAATACGCGAACTCGACGCCGATGGCGCCGGCGCCGACGATCAGGATCGATTTGGGAAGAACCTTGGAGGCCAGGGCCTCGCGCGAGGTCATCACCCGCCGGCCGTCCGCCGGCAATTCGGGGATTTGGCGCATGCGGCAGCCGGTGGCGATGAGGATAGCCGTGGTCTTGTAAAATTTGCCCTTGGACGGCCCCTCGGTGACTTCGACCATCCCGGCGGCGGCGACCTGCGCCCGGCCGGTCGCGTATTCGACCTTGTTTTTCCGGAAGAGGAATTCGACGCCCTTGGCCATCTGGTCCGACGAACCTCGCGAGCGCTGCATGATCTTCTCGAAATCGAACCCCGGCTCCTTGACCGACAGACCGAAGCTCTCCGCTTTCAGCATCTTCTGATAAAGCTCCGCGCTCTTGAGCAGCGCCTTGGTGGGTATGCAGCCCCAGTTCAGACACGTTCCGCCCGCCCGCTCAACCTCGATGCAGACAACCTTCTTGCCCAGTTGCCCCGCACGGATTGCCGCCGGATATCCCGCCGGCCCGCCGCCGATGACAACCAGATCGTATTCGATGGAATCAGCCATGCGACCACATTTGCGCCGCTATATTCCATGGTCAAGCAGCCGCCGCACCGAAGGCGCGGCGGCTGCCACGCCGAAGCCGCAGGCGAAGGCGGGCCCAACCGCCAGACGAGATCGGTCAACCGCCGAAGCCGCAGGCGAAGGCGGGCCTAAACACCAGACGAGATCCGTCACCGCCGAAGCCGCAGGCGAAGGCGGGCCCAACCACCAGACTAGATCCGTCCACCGCCGAAGCCGCCGGCGAAGGCGGACTCCACCGCCAATCCAGATTTATCCACCGCCGCAGACAAAGGCGAATACAGGCCCCACCTCCACTTCAAATCGACCCACCACCGCAGCCGTAGGCGCACACGGGCCTACGCCACTCCCGACCGATTCACCCCCGCCCACCGCCGCCGAAAGCCCGCCCATATCCCAACACAATCAAAGGGTCCAAACCGCAGCCGAAGCCAAATGCGAACGGCCTTCACCCAACCGGCCGCCGATGCACGGGAAACCCGCACCCAAAAAATCCAACGCACCCGCGAGTAACTCTCCTCAGCGTCACCCGGCTATCTCCACCCACAATCCGCACATCCCCATCAAACGGCGCCTCCCACCCCAAAAACTCAGATATCGATCGCATCATCGTCCCGCTTCTGCGGCGACCGCGGCGACGGTGGCGGAGGCGGCCCGCGGCGCCTGAAACCGCTGATGAACAAATTGGTGATGCTCACGACCAGCGCCCCGAAAATGGCGGAGCCAAAACCGGCCACATGGAAACCATCCACCAACCGGCCGGCCGCCAGGAAAAGGAATGCATTGATGATAACAATGCCCAATCCCATGGTGACGAGGATGAAAGGCAGCGTGAAGATCACGAGCAACGGCTTGAGCACCGCGTTGAAGATCGTCAGCAGGACGACGACCGCGATCAGCGAGGCGAGGTCATCGCAATGAATTCCGGGCACCAATTTGGCCGCCAGGATCACCCCGAGCGCCAACGTGCCCAAACGCACCAGCAAGGTCGTGAATGAGTTCATACCGAACCGACAGCGTGCAGCCTTGCGCTGGTCCAGTGCCAGCCTGTTTTCTGTACCAACAACCCCCATTACTATGAAACAGGCTAGGGAATGTTTGCAAACCTGGTTCGGCCGCTGCCGGGCCGAGAGCCGTCCGTTCGCTGCGTTGGCCGCTCGGGGCAGGGCCTCTGGCCCGACACCCGCGCGGCCGCCTTGCGCTCGGTCGGCTGCGGCTCCGACTTCGGCCAAACCGGGTTTGCAAACATACCCTAATCGATCGACCCGTGTGCCGGCCGCCGAACTGCGGCCGGCGGTCGGACCGGCCACGGGGCCTCTTTCAAGTCCCTACCTCGCTTGAGAATTCTGATCCTGCAGGACTATTTGCGCAATGGCGGCACCGAACGGCAGTCGATCCGACTGGCCCAGGGCTTTCACAGCCGCGGCCATGGGGTTTCGCTCGTCACGTTTCGGCCGGGCGGCTCGCTCAGCGCGACCGTCGGTGCGGTCGGACAGCGCGCGCTGCAGCGGAAAGACACCGGATGGGATTGGTTCGCCCCCGGTCTGAGACGCACCGTGCGCCGGGAGGCCGCGGACGTCGTGCTGGCCATGGGCCGCATGGCCA
>CAZWMF010000386.1:0-2202 GCA_964634535.1 uncultured Opitutaceae bacterium
ACATCAACGAGAGCGCGCTAAGCCGCCACGAGGTCGCCATCGAACGCGAGTTCACCAGCGCGCCGATCATCACCACCGAGCGCCACCAGGTGTTGCAGACCCTGATCAACTTCATCAGCAATGCAATCCATGCGGTCAAACCGCGGCCGGCGAGCGAGCGCCGCCTGAAGCTGCGCCTGGAGACGATTGAGCAGCAGGTGCGCTTCACGGTAGTCGACAACGGCGTTGGCATTGCGGGGGAGAACCTCCAGCGGGTCTTTCAGCATGGCTTCACCACGCGGGCGGACGGCCATGGGTTCGGACTGCACGCGAGCGCCCTGGCGATCCGCAGCCTCGGAGGCCAGATCACCGTGCACAGCGACGGGCTCGACCGCGGCGCCCGCTTTGCGCTGGTCCTGCCCCTTGCCCTGCCCAACGGCGAAGGCCGCCTCGCATGAAACTCTCCGACGAAGAAAATGGCATCCTGGTGATCGACGACACCCTCGCGATTCACGAGGATTTCCGCAAAATCCTGGCGCCGACCGACGACCGGTCGCCGGACGTCGACGCGATGGCTCTCGATCTTTTCGGCCCCGGCAACCAGCGGTGCAAGGGAAAGACCTTTTCGGTGGACTTCGCGTGCCAGGGCGAACTCGGCCTGGCCTCGGTGGTCGAGGCCTTGTCCGCGGACCGGCCCTATGCGGTGGCGTTTGTCGACATGCGGATGCCTCCGGGCTGGGACGGCATCGAGACCGTCCGCCGCCTCTGGGCGGTCGATCCCCGCCTGCAGATCGTCATCTGCACAGCCTACTCGGACTTGAGCTGGTCCAGTGTCATCGAACAGCTCGGGGGCGCGGACAACCTCATCATTCTGAAAAAGCCCTTCGACAAGATCGAGGTGCTGCAGCTGGCCCGGGCGCTGACCGAGAAGTGGCGCCAGACCCAAGCCGGCGGCCGCAGGCTGGAGCGCCTGCGGGAGATCCTGGCCGACCGGACGGCGAAGCTGGTGCAGGCGAAGGAGACGGCGGCCCAGGCCGGCCAGGCGACGCATTTATTCCTGGCTCCGCCGGCGGCCAAGCCGCGCGCCAGCGTGATCGGCACCTGTGCCCAGTTGCTCGGCTCCGAGCTCCGCCCGGACCAGCGCGAGCGGGCGGAGGCCATCGATTTTTGCGCCCGATCGCTGCTCGCCTCCTTGCAAGAGCTGCGGGATTTCTCCCAGCTCGAAACGGGCCGGCTGGAATTGTCCCATGAGCCCTTTGATCTCGCCGAGACCGTGGAGAGCGTGGCGCGGCTTTATGCGCCGGCGGCGGAGGATCGGGACATCGAACTGGTAGTGGAGGTCGACGCTTCGGCCGACGGCCGGTTCCGAGGCGACGCCAACCGGCTGCGCCAGATCCTGATCAATCTGGTGGGCAACGCGCTGAAATTCACGGCCGCAGGGGACGTGCTCGTGCGGGTGCGCCGGCTCGTGACCGCGGACGGCCCCGGCCAAGTCGAATTCACCGTCAGCGACACCGGTCCGGGGATCGCGCCGGAACGCCAGGCCCTCCTGTTTCCCGCGGCGGCACCCGTTTCCAATGCCGCGGCGGAGGAAGCGGATCCTTCCGGTTTTGGGCTTTCGATTTGCGGCCAGCTGATTCAGCGGATGCATGGATCGATCGCCGTGGAAAGCGAGCCCGGGCGGGGTTCCCGCTTTCGCTTTACGGTCGAGCTGGCGGGCGCGGGCGCGGATCCCAGCGGCGCAGACGCGAAGAGTCTGGCGGAGGTTCGGACCTTGATCGTGGACGACCATGCGGTGAGCCGCGCGTCGCTTGCCCGCCTTTTGACCGCCTGGTCCTCTCCGCCGGTCGTGGCCGCCTCTGGCCGCGATGCACTGGCCGATCTCCAGACGGCCGCTTCCGCCGGCCGCCCCTTCCGCCTGGTGCTGATCGACCAGCGCCTGGCGGGCCTGGACGGCCTCGCGCTGGCCCGGGAAATCCGCCGCCGGCCGGAGCTCGGCGCCCCGGCGGTCGTGCTGCTCGGTTCGGCGATCATCCCAGTGCGGCCGGCCGATCTGGCGGAGTGCGGCGTCGCCCTCTGCGTCGGCAAGCCGATTCGCAAACGGGAGCTGCGCGCCGGGATCCTCGCCGCGCTGGGCGCGGCGGGCAACCCGGCCTCGTCGGCCACCCCCACCCCCCGCCGATGAGCGCGTCATCGCATTTTCATCGGGTTCTGGTCATCGAC
>CAZWMF010000386.1:2212-4317 GCA_964634535.1 uncultured Opitutaceae bacterium
ATCGACGATACGCCGTCGATCTACGAGGATTTCCGCAAGATCCTGGCGCCCGCCGTCGAAGCCGTGGACCCGGCCGGCGCCGACCTGGCCGAGGCTCTCTTTGGCGCGGCGGCGGCCTCGGTGCCCGCTCCGTCGTTTCAGGTGGATGGGGCGATGCAGGGCGAGCAAGGGCTTAAACGGGTGCTCGATGCCCTGCGGGCGGGCCGGCCCTACGCGCTGGCATTTGTCGATATGCGCATGCCCCCGGGTTGGGACGGGATCGAGACGATCCGGCGGCTCTGGGCGGCGGATGAAAACCTGCAGATCGTTCTGTGCACAGCCTACTCGGATCACAGCTGGACCGGCATCGTTTCCCAATTGGGTGCCACCGATAAGCTGATCATCTTGAAAAAGCCCTTCGACAACATCGAGGTGCTCCAGTTGGCCCACGCCCTGACGGGCAAATGGGCGCTCAATCGGAAGCTCGCTCAGCGGATGCAGGATCTCGACGCGCTGACGCATCGCCAAGCGGCGGACCTGGAGACCGCCGCGCAGCGCTTCGGCGCGGCCTTCTTCGGCAGCCCGGTGGCCTTCGCTATCCTCAGCTTGCCAGACGGCGAACTGCTCGATGCCAACGCATCGTTTCAGCGTATGGTGGCTGGGGATCCTGGCCAACCCTTGCCCGCCGGTTCCATTTTGAACCTTTCTGCGTGGTGCGAGTGCGACCTCCTGCGTTCGGCGCTGGCAACCCTGGCGGGGGGCGAAACGGTGAATGAATTTGAAACCCGGCTGCGCCGATCAACCGGCGCCGAGGTCCACGTCCACCTCAATGCGACCGCCTTCCAGAATGGCTCCCGCGCCTGCGCCTTGTTGTCGGTCAAGGACATCTCCGACCGCCGCCGCTTGGAGAGCCAACTGCGCCAGATTCAGAAGGTCGAGAGCGTCGGCGCGCTCTCGGCGGCGATCACTCACGACTTCAATAACTTCCTGACGGTCGTCAAATGCACGCTCACGCTGGCGCTGGACCGGCCCGAGTTGCCCCAGGACTTGCGGGACGACCTCCTCACCGTGACCGCGGCGGCCGATCACGCCAACGAGCTCACCCGGCAGCTGCTCCTGTTCAGCCGGCGGGAACCGGTGGTTCGCCAACCCCTGGATCCTGTCAAGAGCGTGCTGGGCATCCGCCGCATTCTCGACCGTCTGATCAAGGGGCAGATCCACTTGGAGTGGCAGTGCGAACCCGGCTGCCCGGCGATTTTGGCCGATGCCTCGAATCTGGAGCAGATGATTGTGAATCTGGTGATCAATGCCCGCGACGCCCTCCCGAACGGCGGGCAGGTGACGATCGGCCTTCGGCAGGTGGTGGTCACGCCCGAGCAGACTTCCCGCCACCCCGATGCGCGCGCCGGGCGGCATATCCTGCTTTCGGTAGCCGACAACGGCACCGGCATGTCGCCGGAGGTACAGGCGCGGGTTTTCGAACCATTCTTCACGACCAAGGCGCCCGGCCAGGGCACAGGCCTTGGCCTCGCCACCGTGTGCAGCATCATGAAGCAGCACGAAGGCTGGATCGAGCTCGCGAGCGCAGTCGGTCGGGGCACGACGTTTTCCCTCTATTTTCCCATCTGCGCGCAGAACTCGGCGTCAGCAGCGTCCTTTGCGGCTTGAACGATCGAATCGGGAGGGACGGCGCCCCATCCGTTGATCCAGCTTCCCCGGGAGGGTAGTCCCCCAATTTGGTTTCTGGCTGACCACCCAAACGAAAATCCTGATCGGCGCGAATCCTATGATACTGGTTTTTCTCCCCGGTGCCTCGCGCTCCAAAGATTACGAGCCCCAAGAATGACGAAAAGGCTTCCAAGAATGCAATCGAACCAGGGGTCGATTGGCTTGCTCCCAAAGCCGCTCACAAGAGAGGAACCGACCGCAATCAGAATGCCGATGGATAATCCGGCCAACCCGCCTAAGATCAAGACATAGGACAGCACCTTCATCACTGGACAACCATTGCCAGAAATTCAGCCGCCCCACAACGGAGAACTCAAACTGACCCACTACCCACCCGGAAATGGGGTTGACAGGGCCTCCCGAAGCCCTAGCTATGGACCCCTTTTCCATGAAAACTT
>CAZWMF010000387.1:0-4302 GCA_964634535.1 uncultured Opitutaceae bacterium
CCTTCGTGCCGTTCACCGCCCAGACGCGGATGAGCGGCGTGGACTTCGGCGACGGCCCGAATGCGCGGGGCCGCGGGATCCGCAAGGGCGCGGCCGAATCGGTCCGCAGATACGCCACCGAGCTGGGCGGCAAGGTGGACAAGGCCGTCCTGGACAAGGTCGACGAGATTTCGCGCCAGGGCGCGACCCCCCTGGTGGTGGCGGACGGCCCGCGGGTCCTGGGGGTGATCTGCCTCAAGGACGTGGTCAAGGGCGGCATCCGCGAGCGGTTCGCCCAGCTGCGGCGGATGGGCGTGAAGACCGTGATGATCACCGGCGACAACAAGCTGACCGCGGCCGCGATCGCGGCCGAGGCCGGCGTCGACGACTTCATCGCGGAGGCCAAGCCGGAGGACAAGCTGGCCCGCATCCGCCAGGAGCAGGAGGGCGGCAAATTGATCGCGATGATCGGCGACGGCACCAACGACGCCCCGGCCTTGGCCCAGGCCGACGTCGGGGTCGCCATGAACACGGGCACCCAGGCCGCCCGGGAGGCCGGCAACATGGTCGACCTCGACAGCAACCCGACGAAGCTGATCGAGGTGGTCGAGATCGGCAAGCAGCTGCTGATGACCCGCGGCGCGCTGACGACCTTCAGCATCGCCAACGATGTGTCCAAGTACTTCGCCATCATCCCGGCGATGTTCGGGCTGCTTTACGCGGCCAAGGGAGCGGCCTACGGCCCGCTCAATTCCTACAACATCATGTACCTGCACTCGCCGCAGAGCGCGATCCTGAGCGCGGTCATCTTCAACGCGCTGGTCATCGTCGCCCTGATCCCCCTGGCCCTGAAGGGCGTGAAGTACGAGGCCCTGGGGGCGAAGACGATCCTGCGCAAGAACATGCTCCTCTACGGAGTCGGCGGCATCATCGTGCCGTTCATCTTCATCAAACTGATCGACCTGATCATCGTCCCCCTGCACCTCGCGCCCTGACCAAGGAAAGGAAACGCCATGTTCGGAAAACTCACCCTCCAATCGCTTCTCCAACTCATCGCCTGGACGCTCGTCTGCGGCGTCGGCTATCCGCTCGTCATGACCGGAATCATCCAACTCCTATTTCCCCATCAGGCCAACGGCAGCCTGGTGACGGTCTCGGGCAAGCTCGTCGGCTCGGAACTGATGGCCCAGCAGTTCACCGGCGACAAGTACTTCTGGCCGCGTCCGTCCGCCAACACCTACGGGTCTTCGCCGTCGGGCTTGGTGGCCTCGAGCGGCAGCAACCTGGGGCCGACCAGCGCGCAGCTCCAAACCAATGTTGCGGCCAACGCCAAGGCCCTGCGTTCATCCCTCCACCTGGCCGACGACGCGCCGGTGCCGGCCGACCTCGTGTTCGCCTCCGCCAGCGGCGTCGATCCGCACATCAGCCCCGAAGCCGCCCGCTTTCAGATCCCGCGGGTGGCCGCCGCGCGCAAGCTGAGCGAAGAGCACGTGCGCGCGGTGGTCGAGCGCTTCGTCGAGCCGGCCCAGTGGGGCTTTCTCGGCGAAGCGCGGGTCAACGTGCTGCTGCTCAATCTCGCGCTCGACCAAGGCGCCTAGCCAGTCCGGGCTCCTGCGCGGCACCGGGCCAGGGGGCGACCCCCCGCCCGGTTCGGGCTGTTACGAGGTGACCGCGGGGGCGGCCGGCGGCGGGGTCTTCTGCGCGAACGTGAGTTTGTCCCCCTCGCGCGCGACCACCACCGGTTCGCCTTCCTTGACGTCGCCGCGCAGTATGGCTTCGGCGAGCGGATCCTCGAGGTAGTGCTCGACCGCCCGGCGCAACGGACGCGCGCCGTACTTCTCGTCGTAGCCTTTGTCGATCAGGAGCGCCTTGGCTTCCTCGGTGAATTCAAGGCTGATCTTGCGCTCGACCAGCCGGCGGGCGAATTTGGCCACCTCCAGGTCGACGATCTTGATCAGGTCCACCTTGTCGAGGGGCCGGAAGAAGACGATGTCGGAGATCCGGTTGAGGAATTCGGGCTTGAACACCCGCTTGGCCTCCTCGAGCACCTTTTCGCGCATCTTTTCCGCGTCGCTGAAGCTCGACGTGGCCGCGGCGAATCCCATCGACGTCTGCCGCTGCAGCAGTTGCGCGCCGATGTTCGAGGTCATGATGATGATCGTATTCCGGAAATCCACGGTGCGGCCGAGCGAATCGGTGAGCCGGCCGTCCTCCAGGATCTGCAGAAGCAGCTGCAGCACGTCGGGGTGGGCCTTCTCCACCTCGTCGAACAAAATGACCGCATAGGGCCGGCGGCGGACCGCCTCGGTCAATTGACCGCCCTCCTCGTAGCCGACATAGCCGGGCGGGGAGCCGATCAGCCGGGAAACGGCGAACTTCTCCATGTATTCGCTCATGTCGATCTGGATGAGCGCGTCCTGATTGCCGAACATTTGGGCGGCCAGCTGCTTGGCGGTCTCGGTCTTGCCGACGCCGGTCGGACCGACGAAGAGGAACGAACCGATGGGGCGGCGCGGATCCTTCAGATCCGCCCGGGAGCGGCGCAGCGCCCGCGCGATCGCGCCGGCGGCGACGCTTTGGCCGACGACGGACTTCTCCAATTCGGCCTCGAGGCCGAGCAGCTTCTCGCTTTCCTTCTTTTCCATCCGGGAGAGCGGAATGCCGGTCCAATCGGACACGACCTGCATCATGAGTTCGTCGTCGATTGCCACGCGGTGCTCTTCGCGGGCCTTCTTCCATTCCTCGGTCACCTGGTCGTGCCGGGTGCGCAATTGCTTCTCGCGGTCGCGGTACTTCGCGGCCTCTTCGAAATGCTGCTCGCTGATCGCCTTTTCCTTCAGGCTGCAGACCTCGTCGATCTCCTTGATCAGGGCCTCGATGTCGGGCGGCCGGCTGAGGGCGGAGATGCGCGCCCGCGAGCCCGCCTCGTCCATCACGTCGATCGCCTTGTCCGGCAGAAAGCGGCCGGTGATATACCGGTCGGACAGCTTGGCCGCCGTTTCCAACGACTTGTCGGTGAAGGTGGCCTTGTGGTGGTCCTCGTACTTGCCGCGGATGCCCTTGAGGATCGTGATCGTGTCCTCGACCGAGGGCGGCTCGACCTTCACCGATTGAAACCGCCGATCCAGCGCCGAGTCCTTCTCGATATACTTGCGATACTCGTTCAGCGTGGTCGCGCCGACGCATTGCAGTTCCCCGCGCGACAGGGCCGGCTTGAAGATATTCGAGGCGTCCATCGCCCCTTCGGCCGCCCCGGCGCCGACGATCGTGTGCAGCTCGTCGATGAAGAGGATGATGTTCTTGGCGCGCTTGATCTCGTCCATCACCGCCTTGATCCGTTCCTCGAATTGTCCGCGGTACTTCGTGCCCGCCACCATCAGGGCCAGGTCCAGGGTGATGACCTTCTTTTCAAAGAGAATCTCCGGCACGTTGCCGGCCGAGATTTCCTGCGCCAGGCCTTCGACGATGGCGGTCTTGCCGACGCCGGCCTCGCCGATCAGCACCGGGTTGTTCTTGGTGCGCCGGCAGAGGATCTGGATGACCCGGCGGATCTCGGCCTTGCGGCCGACCACCGGATCCATTTCGCCCTTGCGGGCCAGTTCGGTGAGGTCCCGGCCAAAGGCCTTGAGCGCCGGAGTCTTGACCTCCTTGCGGTCCTCGGGCGGCGCGCCGCGGGGCGGCCCGCCGGCGGCGGCCTCTTCGCCGCCCCCGCCCTCGCCGGCGGAAAATTGCGGATCGAGCTCCCGCAGGATCTCGTTGCGGGTCCGTTCGATGTCGACGTCGAGCGACTTGAGCACCCGCGCCGCGACACCTTCGCCCTCGCGCAGGAGCCCCAGCAGAATGTGTTCGGTGCCGACGTACGAATGATTGAGGGTCTTTGCCTCCTTGCCGGCCAGCGCCAGCACCTTCTTCACCCGGGGAGTGAACGGCATGCTACCCTGGCTCTTGGTTTCCTGGCCGGTCCCAACCTGCTTCTCGACGGCCGCGCGGACGGTCTCGAGGTCGAGCCCCATCTTCTGCAGCACGCTGACCGCCACGCCCTGGCCGAGCTTGATCAACCCCAGGAGGATGTGCTCGGTTCCGACATAGTTATGGTGGAATCGATCAGCCTCCTTCCGGGCCAGCGCCAGCACTTGCTGGGCCCGGGGGGTGAAGTTGTTCATCGGTTCTTGGGACATAAGGAAGTCGGAATTCGATCAGTTTTTTCGGTTCGCGGTCAGAGTAAAATCGGGACGGGCCAGATTGGCAAATTCCGAGCGCAGACGCTCGGCCCGGAGCAGATCGCGCCGGGTCGGGTCCAGTTCGCCTTTCTGGAGGTATTGA
>CAZWMF010000388.1:0-4294 GCA_964634535.1 uncultured Opitutaceae bacterium
TCGACCGCCTCGCTCAGTTTCGCGAGCCAATTGGGCTACGCCGGCACAGGACAGACCGCCCATGTCCAAATCTCGACCAATGACGGCCTCACTTGGACCGACGTCTATGCGCAGACCGGCACGGACGGACCGGGCGAGTCAAGCTTCACGACGCATGTCGTGCCATTGGCCGCCTATGCGGGCCTCGTGATCATGGTCCGGTTTACCTATACCTATACGGACAATCTCGAGGCATTCCCCCAACTCGGAACCGGATTCGGTTGGAACATCGACACGATCACACTTTCCGGGGTCGACGCGGCCACGATCAACGCCGACAGTTCGCCCCAGACCGGCAGTTCATTCACCTTCAGCCCCGCCTCGTCGGCCTCCGTGGCCCTCCAAGCCGAGTCGGTGCTGTTCGGTCTCTATCCGGTCTCATGGGGACCGATCTTCATCGCCAACCCCGCCACCGGCACGATTCCCACGATCACCACGCAGCCGACTCCGGTGACGATTTCCGCCGGCGGAACGGTGACCCTAACCGCGGCGGCCTCCGGCAGTCCCGCGCCCACCTATCAATGGCAGCTCAATGGGGTCAACCTCGCCAATGCGACGGGTGCAACCTTGGTGATCCCGAACGTCGGCACAGACCAGTCCGGCGCCTATACGGTCGTGGCCACCAATGCCGCCGGTTCGGTCACCTCGAATTCCGCCGCCGTCACCGTCAACGTCAATGCCCACCTGATCAACCTGTCCTCACGCTCCTACGTCGGCACGGGCGCCCAGGTGCTGGTGGCCGGCTTCGTCGTCGCCGGCTCCGGCACGAAGCAAGTGCTGATCCGTGGCGACGGACCGGTCCTCACCACCTTTAACGTCTCCGGCGCCTTGGCCCACCCGCTCTTGTCGCTGTTCGACAGCACCTCCACGGTCATCGCGACCAACGCGGGCTGGAGCAGCGCCTCGGTGCTGGGAACCTCGAAAGTGGCTGCGACGATCGGGCCGGCCACGGCGAACGTGTTCAACCAAGTCTACGCCTTCACTCTGCCCACCGGTTCGGCCGACAGCGCCATGCTCGCGGGCCTGCCCTCGGCCGCCTACACCGCGGAAATCAGCGGGGTCGGCAACACCACCGGCGTCGCCCTGGCCGAACTCTACGACGCCGACACGGGCACGCCGACCGCGCACCTCATCAATTTGTCGGCCCGCGCCTTCGTCAACACCGGTTCCGGCGTCCTGGTGGCCGGCTTCGTCATTTCCGGCTCGAGTTCGGAAACGGTCCTGATCCGTGGCGTTGGTCCGGCCCTGGGGCTGGCGCCCTTCAATTTGCCGGGCGCCCTGGCCGCCCCTCAACTCACGCTCTACGACAACACGGCGGCGATCATCGCCTCCAACACCGGTTGGAGCACCGCTCCCACCATCGGTTCCTCGACCGTCGCCGCCGGCGTCCAAGCGGCCACCGCGCCGCTCATGGCGAGCCTTTACGCGTTTTCGTTGGCGAGCGGTTCGGCCGACTGCGCGATGGTCGTGACCCTGCCTCCCGGCGCCTATACGGCGCAGGTGAGCGGCGCCGGCAGCACGACCGGCGTGGGCTTGGTCGAGGTCTACGACGTCCCGTAGCTACGGGGTGTTCGACCGACGCAGCCGTCCGTCTCGCCGGGCTGGCGGGCGCGGCGATTGGTCAGAGATGCGGCGGTACGGAAACCCGCCGCCTTCGGTATTTCCGGACTTGGCTGGGCCGCGTCGTCGACCGGCGCATGGCTCCGGTGTCCATCAGGCCGGCGCGTGAGTTCAGCGGCGAAATTGTCGTCGGATCACCGTCAAGTGGAGACATCCGGACCGGCTAGCTGGGCGGCGCGAATTCAAACGGCATGTCGACTTTGCTTTCCACGGGATGGCCACCTTGGATTCTGGGTAGGAATCGCCAGAGCCGGACGGCCGCAAGCGCAGCCTCTCCAAAAGCCGGATCGGTTGCCGTCTTGATGACTGGGTCATGAATTCGACCGTCCGCCCCAACCCGCACGGGGACGACGGCTTTTCCGTGGCCCTTTACCTTAGCGAGCGACGCGGGATATTCCGGTGCCGGTCCGACAAATGCCTCGGGATCGGCCTCCGGACGCCCGGCGATTCGCTTGGCCACCATTCAATCCAGTATCGCCTCCCGGTATTTCAGCGACATCTGCGGAAGAGAGAAGTGACGCGCGGGTTTCGACCGTGTTCTCAACCAATCACGGTAATATTTGTGCGGTTTTTCCCCTGAGCCGGTGCTATGAGGGAGACACCCATGCGCAGTGACTCCGACCTGCTCCGCCTCTATGCCGACGCTAAATCCGAAGAGGCCTTTGCGGAATTGGTTCGTCGGCACATCGGGACCGTTTATACCGTCGCATTGCGCCGCGTGGGCGGTGACACCCATCTCGCGCAGGACATCACCCAGGATGTGTTTACCGATCTGGCGCGCAAAGCGGCGCCGCTTTCCCGCCGGGAGGCGTTGGTGGGATGGCTCTTCATCGCCACCCGATATGCTGCGGCAAAGGCGGTCCGGTGCGACCGGCAGCGGCAAGCCCTCCAGCAAAGGGCCCAACAAATGATCGAGCGCGAAGGCGATAGGGATCGCGAACCTCGTTGGGAAGGTCTCCGTCCTGCTTTGGATGACGCAATTCTCTTACTCAACGAGCGGGACCGTGAAGCGATATTGTTGTATTTCCTTGGCAATTGGACGTTCGGCGATTTGGCCACCCGGTTTGGTTTGAGTGAAAGCGGAGCGCGAATGCGCGTAGATCGTGCGTTGGGCAAACTGAGAATCCACCTTGCCCGCCGCGGAATCACTTCAACGAGCGCTGCGTTGACCGCGGTCTTGGGCAGCCAGGCGGTCGCGGCCGTGCCGGGCGGATTAGCTGCGACGGTCACCGCGACGGCGCTGGCCGGCGCCGCCAATCCGGCTAGTGCAATCCTGCTCTATCTTATGACCATATCGAAAACCCAATTGGGCATTGCGCTTGCCGTCGTCCTCGCTGGAGCCGCGGCGGTTGGAGTGGCCCAGCATCGACGAATCGCCGGGCTGCAAGCCGATCGGACGGCGCTTATGGAAGTGTCAGCGGCCGAAAGACGGCGGGTGGGAGAACTCGCTGGTAAGGTGGCGGCAGATGAGGCTGCGATCGCGAGTCTGCGCGCGCGTATGGCCAGTCTCGGATCGACCGGAGCATCCCGCGCCGGTAACGCGTCACCCAATGAGGCGACCTCCGGAGTGGTCGTGCTCCATCGACGCGATGTTATCCGGGATCATCCCGAGTATGCGGGCTTGGAGCGTCGGGAAACTCGGCGCAGCGTGCTCCGAATGTACGGCCGGGCCATAGCCGCATTAGATCTTTCACCCATTCAGGCGGGTCAATTGAAGGAGATGCTGGTGGAGCGAGCTATCACCGAGCATGACGCGCTGGATGTGGCGAGCCAGGCGGGCTTTGCCGCTGACTCTGCGGGTACGAACCAAGCGATGAACGCCGCGACGAAGGACATCAACCAGGCGATTACCGCTCTGGTGGGAGCGGATGGAGAGGAGAAATTGGAGGCCCTCAAGGGGACTTCGTTCTTTGGCAATGGCAACGGGGTCGACGATCTCGCCTTGGATCTGGCCGACGCCGGCGTGGCGATTTCGACCGATCAGTCGCAAACGCTAGCGCAATTCCTGCACGATCTGAGCAACTCCGAAAAGAATCCGGCGGCCGACACGCCCGGTTTTAGGGCGGTCGACCCGACGACTTGGCGGAGTCCGCTGGATCAACAATTCTTTTCCAAGGCATCCACGATACTGAGCCCAACCCAACTCAAAATCCTCGTGCTCTCTCGCTGTTCGACGAACCAGGAGAATGCCATCATCCGGTCGTACTCGAAGAGCCCGAGCGTGTCCGTGATGATTACAAATTAGCGGTTTACGGCGGTAGCACCGTGTCAATGAGCGGGCTTCGAATCCCTTGACTGATCGCACGCTCTCAATTCGAGCATCGCGCGGATGATTGCATCGGCATCCGTGTAATCCCGGAACGCGTGGCGAATCCCAAGCGTCCTTAAGTGTTCCCACCGGCGTCCGATCCCGATCATCGGAATGCCCAAAACGTGACTGGCCCGCACGTCCCACGGTGCATCGCCAAAATAGATCACCGACGATAGGTCGAATCCGGCCCGCGCGGCGGAAAGTCGGATGATGTCGCTCCGCCGGGACGTGTCGCTCGATGTGGCGTGCGGATAGTCGTCGAGTGTGATGCCGCAGCACTGCAGCTTGAAGCGTGCGCTGGCGGCGAAGCAGCCGGTGGCGATC
>CAZWMF010000389.1:0-4289 GCA_964634535.1 uncultured Opitutaceae bacterium
TCGGCTTTCGGGGGCGACACATCCAGGCGGTGGCGCATGGATTCGGGTCCGCTATGGACCGCGTAGTGCTTCTCGCACGCGGCGGCCTGCAGATAATGGGGATCGTCCCCTTGCAAGCCGCGCACAAAGGCCACGCCCAGCCGCGCCGTTAGGAACGGATCCTCGCCGTAGGTTTCCTGGCCGCGACCCCAGCGTGGATCGCGGAAGATATTGATGTTCGGCGACCAGAACGTGAGGCCGTGAAACGTCGTGCCCGCGAGCGGAGTGCCGGCATAGCTGTTGAACTTTGCACGGGCCTCCACGCCGATCACTTGCGCGATATCGTGGTGCAGGGGTGCGTCCCACATCGCGGCGAGCCCGATGGCCTGGGGAAACACCGTGGCGGTGCCGGTATTGGCCACCCCGTGCAGCGCCTCGCTCCACCAATCGTATTTCGGGATGCCAAGGCGGGGCACGCCGGGCGTCGAATTCTCCATCATCGAGGCTTTTTCCTCGAGGGTCATCCGCGAGACGAGATCGTGCGCGCGGGCGTCGACCGGCTGCGATGGATCGAGGTAGATAGGCCGCGGAACCTCCCCGAAGAGAAACGCTTCCGAGCTGAGGAGCGCGGCGGCCCAGAGGAGTATTCTTGGCAATGGGTTCATTTTGTCGGACGGCGACTGAGGATTGAATTGGGCTAATACACGAGAGCGGCGGCATCCCAAGTTCCTGATCCGGTTTGCCACGATGCTGGGCTTTGGCTGAGTCGTTCGTTTTGACCCTTTTGGCGATTATTTGCCAGATGGAAGGAGATGTTGGGGTGGGTTGCGATAATGCCGGTATTTTCGCGCTCGCTTTGGTGCGAACTCCCCGAGTGCACACCGGATCCTGTTCGCTTGTCCGCAATTTGTTCGCACCCCGTGCGAGGCCATCCGGCGTCGGGCGGGATGCCCAAAAAAAATCCGCCCGCTCGCGACCGAGGGGGCGGATGGGCTGTCTGAGTCGGAGAACCGAAGCAGGGCTGTACGCTCTGCCGGCTCCCCACCAGGAGCGTATCCTTTAGAACTTGAATTGCAGACCGAACGAAAGGACCGCGTGCTCGAAGTCGCGGTAATTCGGAGCGTAGTTGGTAGCTAAGCCGCTGAGGGCGTTTGCACCCTTATCGTAGGCGTAGCTTACGCTGGCGATCAGGTTCGGGATGATGGCGTAGGTGATGCCGGCCGAGCCCTGGTAATCGATGTCGTCGCGGAGGCTCGGAGCCGATCCGGCCAAATCGTTACCTAAGGTGTAGTTGGCCTCGAGGAACTTGGCGCCCAAGTCGAAGCCGAATTGCTTCGTCACGTTCCAATGGTAGGCCAGCGAATAGGAGATGTCGTCGTAGGGCACCAATCCCGTGCTCGAGACGAACAGCCATTGCTTGAAAGCAAATGTCAGCGACTGATCCTTCGACAAGGCGGCCGTCGCCTGCACGTCGCCGTAAAACCGGGTCGTCCGGTCGTGATCGATCGCCGTGCTGGCATTGTAATCGCGAAAATCTGGACCGCCGGAGGCTTTTACCGTCAGCCAATCCGTCAGCTTGCCCTCGAGGCCCAGCAGCGCCCGCTGATAATGGTTGGAGGCAAAATGCTGGTCGCTATTGATTCCCAGTGAATATTGATCCTGGTGCTGAAAGCCGTCGCGGTAGCCGAGGAAGACCGCCAGCCCGGGGGCCACCGTATAGCCTAAATCCGCGCCACCATTGATATCCCAGCGGTCAATGTAGTCCTGGTATCCCTTGTAGGGCGCAACTGACGTGTTGAATTGGTAGGTATTGAGATTGTAATACGTCAACGACGAGACTGGCCGGAAGAAGAAATCGGGAGCGTCCCAGCGCACCTGCGCGTTGTACCGGTCTTGGTCCTGGTTGCGGCGATCGCGGACCGGCGAGTGCGAGTAATTGTTGCGGTATTTGTCGAGTTGGTTCCCGGCCGCGCCACCCACCTGATTGAGGGCATAAGTTTCCGCCAGTTTGTTGCCGTCGTTGTAGAGAAAGGCGTTGTCCAAGCTGTAGCTAAAATTGCCCGACTTGCCCTTGAACACATCGTTTAGACGGTGGGCGGTATAGTTTTCGGCCGAGGCTTGGGCGTAATTGGCATTCTCAAGCGAATAGACAATCGTAAAACTCTGAATTGTACTACCTTGTGCGAAAACGGGCGCAAGGTCTACGCCGAGCTTAAACGATTGGTCATTCACCCAGGACGATTGCTCCGGCAAGCCAAGGCCGGATACCAGAAGGACGTTGTCGTCATACCATTCCTTATCCGCCACAGAGAGATCGGTCAGCCAGATTGGCTTCTGGACGAGGAGAGTGTCGGGCGTAGCCGGATCGGCCGCCAGTCTCGGTCCGCTGAGGGCGGAGGCCGCGGCAATCGTTGCGAGTAGGAATAGCAGTGGGCTAGTTCGGTTGGTTTGCATAGTCAAAACAGACGCTAAAGACCCAGCGGACCCGCGTCGAGCCTGGGTTCTGCTTGGGCTCTTGGAGAGGTTTTGGAAACGAATCGTGTTTGGGTTGCTGGTCGAAGATCCTGCTTGTACTGGCAGTCTGTTACGATCAGGTGGCGAACACGTCACAAAAAGGAAAAGTTCAGATTGAGGCCAACAGGGCTTAAATCATTCAATCGACCCGTAGTGTCCGCGTTCGGTAACCTGGGCGCGGCGGGTCGCCGAATGGATATGGGTAGATCGAGGGAAACGGAAAACAAGCATTCCCAACAGGAGAGATGATGGTTCGTGGGACCGATGCATTGGACGAGATCAATCGGCGAGCGAGGCGCTACTCATTTTCTGAACTAGCAACCAATCGCGGGTCTGGAAATCGACTTGTGACCGAAAGCCCAAAAATCGGGGTGAATTGCCTGTTCCCTGGTTTGAAAGCACGGTTGCTCGCCATGGGGTGCGACGTGTTAAGGGAGCGGCGGACATTGAAGAATCTCATCTGATTAATTTAACAATAGTACATTGGAATAGTATTAATTGAAGCAAGAAGATTTATTTTCATTTCTATTATCACCTAAATTGCTGGCATATAATAAATTAATCCATTGCGTGGACGTCAATCGATTCCGGAAAAGTCATCGGATTTGATAGCCGATGGAGAGGCCCAGCCCATCTTCAGGCCGGCGAGTATGGCGCATGTTCCGCGACCATGAGCGGCCGATACTGATCGGGCTGCGTCGGGACCGCGGCTTAGACGGCCTGACGACGTATGCGGCGGGGATCGGGGACAAATCCTTGAGAACCTGGGTTGTTATCCCGCCATTGCGCAGCATCACGCCGCGAGTTCTCCACCGCTCGTCGGAGAGGCGGGGTTTCACGTGGTGAAACCCCGGTTGCCGAATCGTTCCGGCGGTTGCGGCAATGCCGCTCGACATGGGCACACCCTGACAGATGCCCTATGAAAGCACGCCGGCGCCGGTGGCCGGAGGCGATCCCCCTGATTCAGAATTCGAGCGGGACGCGCACCACGATGCCAACCCAGGACTCTCCAACTGGGGCGGCGTGTCCGACCGATCCGTGGCCGAGACGACCCACGCTGGCCGCGACTCCTAGGTCATCTGGATAGATGGCGGTAAAGTAGCGTCGACCGCCCAGCATCTCGTGGCCGTAGTAGTTTTGGGTGGGATGGCTGACGACGAAGGCCAACCCCTGTTGCTCCAATTCGGTCTGTGGCCCATCGCGCGGGTCGATCGGATGCAATGAGCGCAAGGCAAAGCTGAACTCGGCCCCTTGGCTCTGAATCGACTCGGCCGCGCGGCGGAACATCTCGGACGGCGATGGCCACGACGCGCCCGGCTTTGTGCCTGCGGCGCAGTTCAGTGAAGATTGGCCGTCGGCCTGGTGCGCGACAAATTCCCGACAGTACAACGCCCGGTCCGTCGCGATGACGAGATGCAGCGCGTCGGCCTGATCCTGCGGGCTGATGGCCCCATTGGACGGAGGCGGCAGCGCCGTCGCGTCGCCCGAGTCCGGCGCCGGACTCGAGCCGGCGCCCCGGGTTGAAAAGGCAAGGACGGTCAAGGCGGCGACGAATGCGCCGGCGGTCGGCAGCGCGAACCGGTATCGAAGTTTCACGGCTTTTGGTCGATGGAAGGAATGGGAATAAAGCGGCCCTGCTGGCACGTCAGCACCTGCAGTGCGTCGATGCGATTGCCCGACTGGTCGAAATGGAGAACACCGGTGGCGCCCGGCGTGGGCAAGGCAAGCGGAAATTGACGGTCGCCGGCGCCGGGCTCGGCTCGGCGCAGGGCTCCGATCAGCACGCGCGCGGCATC
>CAZWMF010000390.1:0-1538 GCA_964634535.1 uncultured Opitutaceae bacterium
TTGAAGGAGATCCGCGACGAGCACCTGACGAATCTCGAGGTGGCCAACGTGGCGGTGTCCGATTTCGCCCAGCGGCTCCATATCGGGCTGCACCCCGGCGACACCGCCCGACTGGCGCTGATCAACGAGGGGCTCGCCCGCCTGCACGCCGACGGCAGCTACGACCGGATCTATGAGAAGTGGATCGATCCGCTCGACCCCCGCGGCCTGCGCTTCGCGGAATTGAAGCCGTATCTGCTCCCCGCGGCGGTGCTCGGGGCCGCGATTCTCTGGGCCCTGCTGCGGCAGCGGCAGATGCTGCGCCGCCTCGCGCGCCAGGCCGAGGCGATCCGGCTCAGCGAGGAGCGCCTGACGCTCGTCCTCGAGGGCAGCGAGGACGGGTTTTGGGATTGGGATTTGCGCACCGGCCGGATCGACCGCAGCGAGCGGTGGGCTTCGATGCTCGGTTATGCCCTGGCGGAAATTGAGCCGACTTTCGAGGGCGGCCTGAAACTGGTCCATCCCGACGACCGCGGCCGCCGCGACGCCGTCTGGAGCCAGAGCGGGAAGGATCCCTCCGGCCGTTACCACAGCGAATATCGCATGCGGACCAAGGGCGGCGAGTGGCGCTGGATTCTCGACCGCGGCAAGGTGGTGGCCCGCGGCGCGGACGGCAGGCCGGTGCGCCTGGCCGGAACCCATACGGACATCACGGACCTGAAGCTCGCGCAGGCGAATCTGGCCCGCCAGGAGGCCCAGTTCCGCTTCATCTACGAGCACGCGCCGGTCGGCCTTTCCTGGGTGCAGCGCCAGGATGCGGAGACCCGCCTGGTCAATCCGGCCCACGAGCGCATCACCGGCGTCAGCGCCTCCCGCTCCCACGACACGGCCAACTACGTCGCCGCCACCCTGCCCGAGGACCGGGCGGCGCAGGACGTCCTCATGCGGCGCCTCTACCGCGGGGAGATCGACCACTTTTCCCTGGAAAAGCGCTATGTTCATGCCGACGGCTCGGTGGTCTGGGCGATGCTCTCCATGCATCTCTACCGCGACCCGGTGACCGGCGAGCCCCAGGAGATCACCACCCTGGTGGACCTCACCGACTTGAAGCAGGTCGAGGAGGAGCGCAAGGCGCTGCAGCAGAAAATGCTCGAGACCCAGAAGCTCGAAAGCCTGGGGGTGTTGGCCGGCGGAATCGCGCACGATTTCAACAACCTGCTCACCGTCATCATCGCCAACAGCAGCATCCTGCGCCTCGCCGACCAGGACGCCCGCGCCCGCGCCGAACGCCTGCAGGTGATCGAGACGGCCGCGTACCGCGCCGCCGACCTGTGCCGCCAGATGCTCGCCTATTCCGGCAAGGGCCGGTTCGTCGTCGAGCGGATCGACCTGAACAACCTGGTCCGCGAGACGATGAACCTGCTGCAAGTGTCGATCAGCAAGAAGGCCCGTCTCAGCCTGGACCTGGCCGACGACCTGCCGGCGGTCGAGGCCGACGCCTCCCAGATCCAGCAGGTGGTGATGAATCTGGTGATCAACGCCTCCGACGCGCTCGGCGA
>CAZWMF010000390.1:1638-4276 GCA_964634535.1 uncultured Opitutaceae bacterium
TACGTCTTGGAGCACGAGGGCTACGAAGTCGTGGCCGCGGCGAGCGGCCCCGAGGCGCTCGCGCGCTTCCACGCCGCCCCGCAGAGCTTCAGCGCAGTGCTGCTCGACCTGACGATGTCGGGCCTGAACGGCGCCGAGGTCCTGCGGGAGATCCGGGCGATCAAGCCGGATGTGCATGTGCTCATGATGAGCGGCTACAGCGAACAGGACGTGCTCGACCAACTGGACGGGCACTGCGCCGTCGAGATCATCCACAAGCCGTTCACCCGGGACCTGCTGCTGGCCCGCCTGGCGAAGGTGATCGCCGGCGGCGCCGTCAGCGGCACTTGACCGCGGCGGCCCCGGTCTGGAGGGTCGCTGCGAGCGCGAGCCGGAGGAGCAGGTTGGAAGACAGCCCCGCCACCCTGGCCGCAAACCAGCCGGCGGGTCAACCCCGCGCCGGCCCGGAGGCCCAAAACCCCTTGCCAGCGTCCGCCGGACCGTGCCACGCTGACCCTTCTTTATGCCGACCCTCAAGTTCGCCGTGCTGGCTGGTGACTACATCGGGCCCGAGGTCATGGCCGAGGCGCTGCGCGTCCTCGAGCACGTGGCCCGCCAGGAAAGCCTGACGCTCGCCCCCGCTCCGGCGGACGTCGGCGGCGCCGGCATCGACCGCCACGGCAAGGCTTTGCCGGACTCGACCCTGCAGGCCTGCGCGTCCAGCGACGCCATTCTCTTTGGCTCGGTCGGCGGCCCGAAGTGGGAGCGTCTCCCGCCGAAGGAGCAACCGGAGCGGGCGGCGCTGCTGCCGCTGCGCAAGCACTTCACCCTCTTCGCCAACATCCGGCCGGGCCTCCTCTACCGCGAGCTCACCGACGCCTCCCCGCTCAAGCGGGAGCGGATCCCGGAGGGGATCGACATCGTGTGCATCCGCGAGCTCACCGGCGGGCTGTATTTCGGGCTGCCGAAGGAGACGACCCCCCTGCCCGGCGGCGACGTCCAGGCGGTCGACACGATGATCTACCGGCGCAGCGAAATCGAGCGGATCACCGCCACGGCGATCGCCACCGCCCGCGCGCGCAAGGGCAGGCTCTGCTCGATCGACAAGGCCAATGTCCTGGAGACCTCCGTCCTGTGGCGCAAGACGGTGACCGAGTACGTGGCCCGGCACGCCCCGGAGCTGGAGCTCACCCACATGTACGTGGACAACGCCGCCATGCAGCTGGTGCGCAACCCCAACCAGTTCGACGTGTTCGTCACCGAGAACATGTTCGGCGACATCCTCTCCGACGAGATGGCCTGCGTCTGCGGCTCCCTCGGGATGCTCTCGTCGGCCTCCCTGGGGGCCGGCAAGAATTCCCTCGGCCTGCCCTTCGGCCTGTTCGAGCCGGCCGGCGGCACCGCGCCCGACATCGCGGGCAGGAACCTGGCCAACCCCTGCGCCCAGATCCTCTCGGCGGCGCTGATGCTCCGCTATAGTTTCGGCCTGGAAGCGGCCGCCGCCCGGATCGAGGCGGCGGTCAAGCGCGCGGTCACCGGCGGGGCGCGCACCGCGGACATCGCCTTCGGCGGCGCCGCCGTCGGCACCCGGGCGATGACCGACGCCATCCTCGCCCAGCTCTAAGGCCGCCCGGCCCTCCGTCCATGACTTCCGCCGAGATCCGCCAGTCGTTCCTCGATTTTTTCGCCGGCAAGGGGCACACGATCGTGCCCTCCTCCTCCCTCCTGCCCGATTCGCCCGGCCTGCTCTTCACCAACGCCGGGATGAACCAATTCGTGCCGATTTTCCTGGGCGAGCGCCAGCCGGACGTCGCCCATTGGGCCGGGGCGAAGCCCGGCCGGGACACGCGGGCGACGGACACCCAGAAGTGCATCCGGGCGGGCGGCAAGCACAACGATCTCGAGGATGTCGGCTTCGACACCTATCATCACACGCTCTTCGAGATGCTGGGCAACTGGTCCTTCGGCGACTACTTCAAGCGGGAGTCGCTCGAATGGGGCTGGGAGCTGCTCACCCAGGTCTGGGGGATTCCGGGCAAGCGGCTGTTCGCGACGGTCTATCAGCCGGGCACCGGCGACCCCTCCGAGTTCGACCAGGAAGCCTTTGCGATCTGGCAGTCGATCTTCACCCGGGCCGGACTCGATCCGGCGGTGCACATCGTCTTCGGGCAGAAGAAGGACAATTTCTGGATGATGGGCGACACCGGCCCCTGCGGGCCCTGTTCGGAAATCCACTTCAACCTGCTCGGCTCCGACGACGAGCACGCGGGCCGGCGGCTCGTCAACGGCGGCAGCCCCCGGTGCATCGAGATCTGGAACCACGTCTTCATCCAGTTCAACGCCAACGAGGACGGCACCTTCGCCCCCCTGGCGGCCCGCCACGTCGACACCGGCATGGGCTTTGAGCGGGTGGCCGGCATCCACGCGACGACGCGGGGCTTCCGGGATTTTTCGGCCGAGCCGTCGAACTACGAGGCCGACGTGTTCGCGCCGCTCTTCGCGGAGATCGCCACCCTCTCGGGCAAGGTGTACGGGCGCACCGTGCCCACTCGGCGCGAGGGCCTGAATGAACAGGAGACGACCGACGTCGCCTTCCGGGTCCTGGCGGATCACGCGCGCTGCGTGGCTTGCGCCGTGGCCGACGGCATCCTGCCCGGCA
>CAZWMF010000391.1:0-4272 GCA_964634535.1 uncultured Opitutaceae bacterium
AAATGCCGGATCACCTGCCGGCTCTCCCCCGGGGCCATGACCTCGATCAGCGAGGCGTAGCCGCGCCGGCGCAGGCCCGATTGCAGGGCCGCGACCTTGAGGACGGCCGGCGGGGTGAGCAGGTTCTCCATGCAGAAGCCGATCGTGGCCGTCCGCTTGCCCTTGAGGTGGAGGGCGTAGGCGTTGGGCGTGAATCCGGTTTCTTCGATGGCGCGCTGGACCCGCGCAATCGTTTTGGAGCGCAGGCCCGGCTGGCTGTTGAGCACCCGCGAAACCGTCGTGCGGGCGAGGCCGACATAGCGCGCGAATTCCGCGGTGGACCGGATGACGGGCGCGGCCGTGGGGCGGCCGCGCTTGGGCAGAACCTTCTTGCTCACGACGGTCGCACTAAAGCCGGTTATGGGGTGAAGCCCAGGCAATTCTCATGGCGCGCTCGGTTGGGCGGGACGAAAACTGACCACCGTGTCGCTCGGGCGGATGTCGACCGCCGGATTGCGCAACAGCCGGATCATTTCGGCGCCGGCCAGCAGCACCGGCCCGTAGCCATGGACCGCATAGACGCTCACCGGCCGGTCGTAATAGTAGGCCGCGTTCGAGGCGAAGGTCGTCCCCACGCAGGTGTTTTCCACCTGGCCCTGCGGATTGATCTGCGCGGCCACGGCGTTCCAGCCCGCCAGAGCGACGCCGCCGTACACCGCCGGGCTGATCCAGCCCTGATTGATGGCGTGGGCGAGGCCGTAGACGAACATCGCCGAGGCCGAGGTCTCCAGGTAGCTGTCCTCCCGGTCCAGCACCTGGTGCCACAGGCCGCGCCCGGATTGGCGCAAGGCCACGCCATGCAGATGCGCCCGCAGCCGGCTGAGGGCCGCAGCGCGGGCGGGATGGCGAGCGGGCAGATCGTCGAGCAGATCGCAATAGGCGAGCACGGCCCAGCCGTTCGCGCGGGCCCAATAGATCTCCGGAGCGTCCGGGTTGTCCGCGATCCAACCGTGGGCGTACAGGCCAACGGCGGGCCGGAACAGCCGGTCGGCCAGATGCCCCGCGTTCTGCGCGGCGTCGTCGGACCAGCGGACGTCGCCGGTCAGCCGACCCATCGCGGCGAGCGGCGGCACGCCCATGTACAGGTCGTCCGACCACAGCGAGATCGGCTGCGGCCGTTGGCGCGCCAGCGTCCCGTCCGCCATCCGGAATTGCCGGTGGGCGATGTAGTCGGCCCAGCCGGTGATGACGGGCAGAAGATCGGGCCCGACCCCGGCCCGCCGGGCCTGGATCATGGCGGTCAGCATCGCGCCGCAATCGTCGAGGGCGGCCGGCGCGAGAATCGCCCGAAAGCTGTTGCCGGCCGGCCCGCGGCGCGCGGCGGCGGCGCGAAAGAAGGGCAGCGCATCGGCGATGAACTGGAACTGATGCGCCGTAAAGTCGGCGAATCGCCGGTCGCCGGTCGCCGCGGCGGCGCGCAGCATGCCGCTGTGGATGACGCCCGTCTCATAAGCCAGGGGGTTGAACGCGCCGCCCGCCCCGCGATCGGCCGCCCCGTCGACGATGCGGGCCGGCATGGCCGTCTCGAGGAATTGCCGGACCCGGGTCAAATCGGCGGCGATGCCCGGCTCGGTCGGCAGCCGTTGCAAATCGGGCGCGGCCCGCGCGGCGGCGAGGCCGCAGAGGAGCCCGACGCCCGCGACGCGCCAGAGAGAGAATCGATTCATGGGGGTGGATTATCTTGACTAGGACAGGTGTCCTAATTTGTGCTGTTCGGCACCCCGTGAGGTAACCGGCCCGCGGTCATATGCAATACCGTCTTTTCTTCGCCGCCGTGCTCGCCTGCTGCCCCGCCGCCGCCGCCACCGGCCCGTTCAACGTCTTGGACTACGGCGCGGTGCCCGACGGCCGCACCATGAACACCCGGGCTTTCGCGCGGGCGGTGGCCGCCTGCGAAGCGGCCGGCGGGGGCACCGTGGTGTTTCCGGCCGGCCGGTACCTGAGCGGATCGATTCAGCTCGGCAGCAACCTGACCCTCCAACTCGACGCCGGGGCGACGCTGTTGTACAGCGCCGATCCAGCCGAGTCGCCGCTCGTGCCCGGCCGCTGGGAGGGCACCAACGTGTGGGGGCACGCGCCGCTCCTTTACGCCAACGGCTGCGAAAACCTCGCCATCGTCGGCCGCGGCACGATCGACGGCCAGGGCGAGAACTGGTGGTGGCGCGCCGGGCGGGAGCCGGCGCGGGCGGCGGAAGCCCGGCCGGCGCGAGCCGCGTGGCTGCGCCTGCTCGACCAAATCGAGGCCGGGCGCAAGACGACGGTCGCCGACTTCGCCTTGGCCGCGGAGTTTCTGCGCCCCCCCCTGATCGAGATGTACGGTTGTCGCAACGTGCTCGTCGACGGCGTCACCGTGACCGATTCGCCGTTCTGGCTGCTGCATCCGGTCTACAGCGAGCACATCGTGGTCCGGGGCGTCGCGTTCGTGTCCTGGGGCCCCAATGGCGACGGGATCGACGTCGATTCGTGCCGGGACGTGCGGATTTCGGACTGCTTCTTCAGCACGGGCGACGACTGCATCGTCATCAAGTCGGGCAAGGACGCGGACGGCCGCCGGGTCGGCCGCCCGACCGAGTTCGTCACGGTGACCAATTGCGTGATGTACAAGGGCCACGGGGCGATCGTCATCGGCAGCGAGACCGCCGGGGGCGTGCGCGACGTGCTCGCCAGCAATATCGTGGCCCGGGGCACCGAACGGGGCGTGCGGATCAAGAGCATGCGCGGACGCGGCGGCGTGGTCGAAAACGTGCGGTGCGAAAACTTCATCGTCGAGGACGCCCCCCACGAGGCGATCGAGGTCACCACGCTCTACGGGCCGAGCGCGCCCGAACCGATCTCGGAGCGCACGCCGGTGTTCCGCAATTTCGCGTTCAGTCATTTCACGGTGGTCAACGCCGCCCAGGTGGTGAGCATCGAGGGTCTGCCGGAGATGCCGATTCGCCAGATCAGCCTCACCGATATTACCGGAACCGGCCGGATCGGCCTGATTTGCGAGCACGCCGCCGGGGTGGAGCTGCGCGATGTGCGCGTCGGAGCCGCGGTCGGCCCGCCGGCTCGCTTTACCGACGTGCGCGACCTGGTGCAGTCGCCGCCGTGACGCCGGCGCCGAGGCGGTCCTGCAGCCGGGCGATGACCGCATCCCAATCGCCGGCCCGCGGCTGGCGGAACAGCTCCATCGTCGGGTACCACGGGCTGTCCCCGCGTTCGAGCAACCAGCGCCAATCGGGGGCGTAGGGCAGGAGCAGCCACACCGGTTTGCCCAGGGCGCCGGCCAGGTGCGCGACCGCCGTGTCGACGGCGATCACCAGGTCGAGTTCCGCGATCAACGCGGCGGTATCGGCAAAATCGCTTAGCCGATCGGCCACGACCACCACCCGCCGTGCGGCGACGAGCGCGGCCTGGTCGCCGTCCCGGACCGCGGGTTGAAGGCTGACGAAAACGTTGGGTCCGCGCTCGACCAGCGGCTGCAGCCGCGCGAAGGGCATCGAGCGGTTCCGATCGTTGTGGTGCCGCGGATTGCCCGACCAGGCGAGGCCGATGCGCAGCCCGCCCGGGTTTCGCGCAATCTGCGGCCAGCGGCCCGGGGTTTGCTCGGGCGGCCGCAGGTAGGGCACGGCGGCCGGCACCGTGTTCAGCTCCGTGCGAAACGCCAGGGGCAAGCTCGGAATGAGGCAGTACTCGTCGCAGTCCGGGACCGGCCCTTCCGCCGGGTGGAGGGCGGCGACCTCGGGAAACGATGCCTGAAACAGCCGGTAGAGCGGCGCCTCGACTTCGAGATGGACGCGGGCGCCCAGGCCGACGACCTGCGGCACGTAGCGCGCAAATTGGATCACGTCGCCAAAGCCCTGTTCCGAACACAGCAGGATGGACCGGCCCGCGATGGACCGGTCCCCGAGCCAGGGCCGACGCGTCCGCGGCCGCCGCCGACGCGCGCCGGCCGCCCACCGGTTCTCATAGTGGCGCCAGCCCGCCAGCAGGTCGCCATTCAGCAATTGGGCGAAGGCCAAATTGGTGCGAATCTTGGGATGAACCGGGTTGAGCTCGAGCGCCCGGCGGAAGGCGGCGATCGCCGGCACCGGCTCGTTGCGGTCCATGTGGACCATGCCGAGGTTGCTGCGGGCCATCAGGTGGCCGGGATTGAGTTCGAGGGCCCGGTGGTAGGCCGCGATCGCCTCCGGCAGACGGCCGGCGCGATGATAGGCCGAGGCGCCCATGAGCTTCTCTCGCTCGGCGTGG
>CAZWMF010000392.1:0-4264 GCA_964634535.1 uncultured Opitutaceae bacterium
GCACTTTTGCGGGTCCGATCGAAAGCCTTCTTGGAGAAAAAACCCGGCGACAGCCCGCGCTTCTTGCAGGCTTGTAGAATGGCTTTCAGATTCTCGGACATTTCGACGGACCGAACATGGCCGACCCGTTTGGCCTTAAAGCCGCGGAGGATGCCGTTCTCAAACGACACGTTATCCCAGGACAGTCTCTTCGTTTCGTCGGGGCGCATGCCCGACAGGACGCAGATGGAGAAATAAGGCAGCATTGCCCCGGCTACTTCGGTGCGGCCGCCCTTTTCGACAACGGCGGCGTTCAGAAGCTTATGAACCTGGGCCACGGTAAGGGTCGTGGGCTCTGCGCGCTCAATGTTGGGTCGATCGATCTCTTCGACGAAATTGGCCACCAGGTGGTTTTCCTTCACCAGGAACCGAGCCCAGTTGAAGAGATGCTGCCGCCGATCAAGCTGGGTCCGTTTCGCGACGCTGGAATCGGAAACAAACTCGTCAGCCTTCGTCCTGGTGAAGTCGGAGACGTTGGCGATCGAATGCCGGCGCAGGAAAAGCTTCAAAACGTCCTCACAGACACTAATCGTCCGCTCGCGATTTCCCCGCTCTCGGCGCTTCTTCATGAATTTGTTGAGCGCCTCAAGGGCGGGGAGGTCCGTCAACTGGCGGTTTGCATGGGCAAGATAGAAGTTGGCCGCCGCGTACAGGCTTGCGCCATGCTTTTGGAGGAGACGGTGCGCTGCCTCGGCCTCACGCAGGATTTCGTCGGTCGGGAAGGTCGTTGAGGTCAATCTCTCACGTGTGGCCGAATCTGCTTGATTGGCGGTCCTGACGGCGCCATTCATGAACCTTTCCGCCTCCTCCCGAGTCGGAAAGTTCTTTTGAACCCTTGTACCCAAGATCATTCCTGAAACCCGATAGACGACAACGCCGCTCGGGTTCTTGAAGGAGACGATTTTGAGCGTGATTTTGGTCTGGGCCATGACGCGTTTAGGATTTCACAGATTATTTCACAGATTTGCGAAAAACTAGACAAAACCAGGCTTCTGACCCGGATCAAGCAGGTAACCGGGGTTAGATTGTAAGTTACTGAAACAGAATAGGTTAGACAAAAAAAGCGATATGTCGGGGCGTAGCTTAGCCTGGTAGAGCGCTACGTTCGGGACGTAGAGGTCGTGAGTTCGAATCTCACCGCCCCGACCATTTTGCCAGAACCCCAAGCCGCGACACATGGGGTCTTCTTGCGGCTAAACGCGACAGAGGGATGGAGATGTGTGAGTTTCGCGCCCATTAGCGACCGGTTGGGCCCCGATATCCCCCGTTTGCACCGAAATTTGTGCCCGTATTCGTGCCCGGCCCGCCCCCGGGAATGGAACCCGCCGTAGGAAGGCTTCCTCATCTCCCCTCAAAAATAAGTCTTTGGATTTGGATGATAATGATCTCCCCAAAAACTAAAGCGCCACTTCCAATCTATGGAGGTTGGTGGAAGGACCACTTGGTCGAGACGAATCAAGGGAAGACGTCCTGGCCGGCTCCGAGGACAGATTTGAAGCTTGCCGCAGGAGCCGGCCAAAATCCGGCCTTCTGGGCAACTTCTGGCTCTCAGCGTCCGACACAATCAGCGGAGCCACTCTTATCCAACCAGGGCTGGAGTCGAAGCATGATGGAGCGCTGCAGCAGCACCGGGTAGAGATGAACAACTACACCCGGCAACAGCATCCATAGTGCGCCCCTCCATGGGTGCTTGGTGAAAAGTGCAAAGACGGCGAGCAGCACATGGATGGCAAAGCAGGCTCCGTGGGCACTGACATTGCCGCGCAACGACCCTTCCAGCGAGGGCAAGCTGGCCCTGGTGCCATCGAATCCTCGCATGGATTTTCCCACAATGCGATCCCATCCGGAACGATCGAGCAGCCAGCCGAAAATGGGGACACCCAGCATGCGGTGGATTGCACGCTCGCCCGCGGGGACGCGGAACCATCGGCGAGGCACACGGCGCATAACGGCGCCGGCGACCGCGGGCCCGAGGGCGAATGTTCCCCCGACCACTTCCACCGCACACCCGAGATTGCTCGGCCCGAGAACGAACCAGAACACAGTGATATTCATGGCCACAAACAGCAAAACGAGCCGGTACCAAAGGCTCTGAAAGACATCCATGGGATTTGCCTTCGGTGACTGCTTCGCGCTCATAAAACGCTTTTGATATTGTTATAGTTAGGCCGACCCGATTCGCACTAATCCAATAAGTAGTCAGGTTGAGTCGAGGATTATTCCGGAGCGGGTGAAGCGGGTGCGGCAGTGCGGACAGGAGCAGAGGGCGAGGACAGTCATGGAAGGGATTCACCCCATTGCTGGATCGATCTGCGCAGTGTCTTATGAGTGATATGCCGACTTATCGATTTTTGAACTCCCTGGGGCCTCGTGCCATGCGTTCGTCGCTTTTGGGCGCGGGTCTGTTGCTCTCAGCTTGCGCGCCGGTTGCTTACGTTCAGGCGCCTGCGCAAGTCTATGCCTCGGCGCCCCCGCCCGCGCCCGTGTACTATCCCGAGGCGCCCGCTCAACCGGCGGTCGCCAATCCGTTGGACCAGCTGATGGCGCCCATCGCACTCTACCCCGATCCGTTGATTTCGTTGATTCTTCCCGCCGCGACGTTTCCGTCGGATATCGCCGCGGCGGGCGCCTACCTTAGCCAAGGAGGCGATGCCGCGCAGGTCGACCTCCAACCCTGGGATCCGAGCGTGCGCGCGCTGGCCCATTATCCGAGCGTAGTCACTTGGATGGCCCAGAACGAGCCCTGGACCCAGACAGTGGGTGCGGCGTTCGTCTCGCAGCCCGCGGATATTATGGCCGCAATCCAGCGCCTGCGCGAGCTGGCCCGGGCCGCCGGGACATTGACGGACAATCGCGAACAGCGGGTGGTCGTCGACGAAGTCTCTGTGGAAATCGAACCGGCGGAGGAAGGCGTGATCTATGTGCCCCAGTACGATCCGACGGTCGTGTTTGTCGACCAGCCCTATTACGGTTTCAACGGTCCGTTTCTTGCCTTTGGGCCGCCATACCCGGCGGGCGAGTGGCTCACCTTTGGATGCAATTGGAGGGGGGGAGCAATCGTGGTGGTCGGGGCGGATTACTGGCACGGCGGCGGTGGGTGGTGGCATCCGAATGGTTCGGGCCGAGGGGGGGCCGACTACGCGGGCTACCGCGTGTGGGGATTTCCGGCCGGCCGACCGAGGCCGGAGGCGGTCGCGGGATGGCAAAGCCACGAGCAACGGATCCAACCGCGTTTGATTGCCGGGACGCCGGCGCAGCCTCCGAGGTCTGCCTTCCAGAATATTCGGACGCGGGGGCCGGCCGCCGTCGCGGCCGTCGCAAAGAACCCCAACGGGTTCAAAGGAAGGGCCCTCAACACGGCGATCCTGGCCAAGCCTGCGTATTCGGCCCCTTCGGGGAGAGGACCGGGCGGCCCGGCGACGGCCGCGCGGCCGCTCGCTGGGGCTGAGCCCGGCACTCGGGTGACGGCCGCAACGCAGCCGGCGGCCGCTCCACCGAGGCCGGCCAGCCAGATTGGCGCGGGTAAACCGGCGATGGAGCCCAAAGCGGTTCACGGGAAACCGAAGGACAAGAAAGGGTCGAAACCGCCCTTGAAAAAGGGCAAGCCCGCAGTGAAACAGGAACCGCCGAAGCCGGCGGATCAGACAAATCCGCGCTAACCTCCTGCCCCGGGGCCCGCCGGTCTCGGGAATACCTATTTACCCACCGGCGGCGCGGTGCCGAAGGTGACCTGGTCGAGCCGCTCGATCACTTGGCGGGCCATGCCTTCCGGAAGTGGTGCATAGTTCATCGCCTTGGAAAGCTTCTGGCCATCGGTGACCGTCCACTTAAGAAAATTGACCAATCTCCTTCCCTTCTCTGCGTCGCGTTGCTGCTTGTACATGAGTATCCGGCTCGGGCCGCAAATGGGATAAGCCGTTCCCGCGAACGAATTGACCATCGAAAACCGGAAGTCCTGCGGAATCAAGATGAAGGACAGAGCCGCGCTGACCGAATCCGAGGAGGGCGCGACGGAGTTGCCCGCAGAATTCTTGATGTCAGCGCACTGCAGCTCCTGCCGCTTGGCGTACGAGAGTTCGACATAGCCGATCGCCCCGGGGAGTTGACAGGCGCGTTCGGCCACGCCGGCATTGCCGACCACGCCGACCCCGACGGGCCAATTGACGCTCATCCCTTTTCCGACGAGGGATTTCCAGACGGGGCTCACGTTGCACAAGTAATCGGT
>CAZWMF010000393.1:0-4262 GCA_964634535.1 uncultured Opitutaceae bacterium
CGCCCTGATTTTTTCGGCAAAGACCTCGAAGAGGGGTTTCTGGCGCACCGGCGTGACCGGGAAGGTCCCCTTGGGGCCGTCGAAACCCAGGCGCGTGCCCTGCCCGCCCGCCACGGTGAAGGCCGCGACCCGGCCGGCGCGCAGCGCCGCCTCGCCCGCCGCCTTGGCCCGCAGCCAGGCGGCGGCGTCGCCGCCGCGATCCGGCAGCGCTTCGTAGGCCGCCGGGACGAGTCCGGTCAGGTCGAGCGCGGTTTGCGCCCCGGGCAGGACGAGCGTGCGGTTCAGCCGATCGACCTCGGCCAGATCGATTTCCGCGGCGTCGGCCAGGAGGCGCTGCTGGCCGGCGGCGTCGAGCTGGTCGAAAAAGGCAAAGACCTGGCCCTGGCCGGCGCGTTCAAAGGAGGGACGAAGTTTATCGACCGAAGTCATAGGCGGATCGTTCAGTTGGGAAAATGGAAAATGGCTTCGTCGGGCTTGGCGTAGCCGAGGTTGCGCCGGATCACCCGTTCGACGTAGGCCGGATCGTGCTGCAGCCGATCCAGGGTGCGCTGCTGCTCGGCCAGGATGCGTTCGGCCTCTTCCAGGCGGCGGACGTCCTGGAGTTGGCGGGCCTTCAGAAGCGCATACTGCTCGTGAATATCGACAAAATACAGGCCGGCGGCAACGCTCAGGGCGGCGATGATCGCCAAATACAGGCCGAGGACGAATTGACGCAGGGTCATGCGGAAAGAGTCGGTGGGATTACACCAGATTGACCGGGTCGACGTCGAGCGTTTGCACAACCGCGTCGTCCCAGTCGAATTCGGCCCGAAGCCGCGTGAGTTCCCCGATGACGGCGGTGACGCTGGGCGTGAAATACCATAACTGCCAGCGGTAGAGGTCCTTGATCTTCTCGATTGGCGCCGGGGCCGGCCCCCGCATCTCGATCCGGTCGCCGAAGACGGCCGCGGCCCGGCGGGCCCAGTGCTCGGCGAAAAACTTGAGCTTGTCCGGATTGCGCCCGCGAAACTGGTGCTGGATCAGGTGGCGGAACGGCGGGTAACCGTACTGCCGGCGCACGGCCATTTCCACGGCGGCAAAACCCGTGAAATCCGCGTGCCGGGAGAACTGGATCGGCCCGGCCTGGGGCGTGAAGGTCTGGACCACGACTTCGCCCGCCCGGTCGCCGCGGCCCGAGCGGCCGGCGACCTGGACCAGCAGCTGAAAGGTGCGTTCATTGGCCCGAAAATCCGGGATGTGCATGGACAGGTCGGCGTCGATCAGACCGACCAGGGTCACATTCGGAAAATCGAGCCCCTTGCCGATCATCTGCGTGCCCACGAGCACATCGAGCCGGCCCAGCCGAAACTCGTCGAGGATTTCGCGGAAGCGGTTCTTGCGCCCCATGGTGTCGGCGTCCAGGCGGGCCAGCCGGGCCCGCGGCAGCACCCGCCGGACGGCCTCCTCCACCCGCTGGGTGCCCAAACCGCGCCAGCGGATGTCGGGAGCGCCGCACTGCGGGCAGCGGGCCGGCGCCGCCCGCTGTTCGCCGCACAGGTGGCAGCGCAGCGTCTCGTCGGAACGGTGGTAGGTCAGAGCGATGCTGCAGTGGCCGCATTCCTCGACGTGCCCGCACTTGGTGCAGAGCATCGAAGGGGAATAGCCGCGCCGGTTGATGAACAGGATGATCTGTTCGCGGCGCTCCAGCCGGGCCCGCATCGCCTCGACCAGGCGCCGGGACAGCGCGGTGAAGCCGCGCTGGTTCATCACCTCGATGCGCATGTCGACGATGTCGATGTTGGGCAGCCGCCGGCCGTCGACCCGGCTCGGCAGGACCAGCCGCCGGTACTTGCCCGCCTCGGCGTTGGCGTGGCTTTCGAGGGAGGGCGTGGCCGAACCCAGGACCGCGACCGCCCCGGCCAGCTTGGCCCGCATGACCGCGACGTCGCGGCCGTGGTAGCGGGGATTCTCGTCCTGCTTGTAGGCCGGCTCGTGTTCCTCGTCGACGACGATGAGCCGCAGATGGGTGACCGGCGCGAACACGGCCGAGCGCGCCCCCACCACGATGCGCGACTCGCCGGTGGCGAGGGCGAGCCAGCCGTCGAGCCGTTCGCCTTCGCTCAAATGGCTGTGCCAGACGACGCAGCGATGGCCGGGCACCATCGCCTCGAGGCGGGCGCGCAGCCGGGCGACGGTCTGCGGGGTGAGCGCGACCTCGGGCACGAGAAACACGACGCCCCCGCCCGCCCGCAAGGCCGCATGGATCGCCTGCAGATAGACCTCGGTCTTGCCCGAGCCGGTGACCCCGTGGAGGAGCCAGACGCCGAACTGGCGCGCGGCCAAGGCGCGGGCCAGTTCGGCCGCCGCGGCCGCCTGATCCGGATTGGCCTGCGGCGGCAGGGCCGGGACCGCGGCGGCGGCCGCGGCCGGATCGGTGTAGGCCTCGCGGACCACGCGCCGGGTCTCCGCCCGGACGAGGCCGCGGCGGATCAACCCGGCCGCCGCGGCCGGATCGACCCCCAGGCGGCGCAGCGCGAGGCCCTGGGGCACCGGCTGGAACTGCCGGGCGAGAAAGGCGTACAATTTGGCCTGGCGCGGGGCCCGCCGCGCGAGCGCCGCCTCCTCCCCCTCCGCCAGCGGCCGGGCGACCGCCAGGAGCTTCTCCTGCTTCAGCCCGGCGCCCCGCCGCACCGCCGCCGGTATCATCGTTTCAATGACGTCGTCCAGGCCGACGCCGTAATAGCCGGCCATCCAGCGGGCCAGGGCGAGCAATTCCACCGACAGGGCGGGAAAGGGATAGACCACCCCGGCGATCGGCTGGAGCCGTTCGACCGGGAAATCCGCCGGGGCGCCGATCACCCCGACCACCCCCAGCCACAGGCGGCGCTGCACCGGCACGCGCACGAGGGCGCCCACGCCGACCGACGCCGCCAGCTCGTCCGGCACGCGGTAGTGCAGGAGCTTGTCGAACCCGGCCAGCGGATGGACGCCGACGATCATCGCCCTATTGCGCCGCGCGGGCGCCCGGGTGGCAACTTCGGGTTTTCGCGGGAACGTTTGACAGCCGGCTCCCCGATGGGGGAAGTTTCCGGCGTGAGCACGCTTTCGCCCCGGGAAAAGTTCCAGCGCTACCTGCAGGACAAGGGGCTGCCGCCCGCCCAGGTCGAGGCGGCCGCCCTGGACGGCCTGTTCGCCTTCCTCAACAAGACGGGGCTGCGCCTGACCAACCAGCGGATGGGCATTTTTGCGGCGGCCTTCGCCCAGACCGACCATTTCACGGCCGAACAGCTGCTCGAATTCGCCCGGGCGATCGACGACTCGGTCTCGCGCGCCACGGTCTACCGCACGCTGCCGATCATGACGGGCAGCGCCGTCCTGCGCGAGGTCGACATCGGCTCGGGCGAGAAATACTACCGGCCGATCAGCGCCCGGGGCAGCCAGGTGGCCCAGGTGATCTGCCTGGACTGCGACCGCATCTTTGAAATCAGCGCCCCGTTCATGGAGTGGTACGGCACCACGGTGTCGGCGAAGCTCGACCTCACCCCGGTCACCCAGCGCCTCCAGGTGAGCGCCCGCTGCAACGTGTTGCGCCGGACCGGCACTTGCCCGCGCCGCAGCTGAAGCGGGCGCGTCCCCATGGCCAAAGAGCGCAAAGACGCCGACCCGGCGTTCGAGATCAGCTTCTTCGAGTCGGTGCTGCGGCGCGACGCCCGGTACGCCGACGTGATCGAAATCCTGGGCGGTCTGTATACCCGGGCCGGGCGGATCGCCGACGGCCTGCGGATGGACCGGCGGCTGGTCCGGCTTCAGCCGCACAACGCCACCGCCCACTACAACCTGGCCTGCAGTCTCGCCCTGTGCCGGCGCAAGGCCGCCGCCCTGCGGGCTCTGCGCCAGGCGGTCGCGCTGGGCTACCGGGATTTCGCCTGGCTGACCCAGGATCCCGACTTGGAATCCCTCAAGGGCCACCCGGTATACGTTTCGCTGGTCGACCAGCTCAAGGCCCCGGGCGGCTCGAAAATCCCCTGACCGGAGCCCGGGCCCGCGTCAGCCGGCCGCCATCAGTTCGACCGCGATCGCGTCGGCCAGGAGCCGCCCGCGCACCGTGAGGGCGACCCGGTCCCCGTCCCGGCCCAGGTGTCCCGCCTCCGCCAGGCGGGCCAAAAGTGCGTTACGCTTATCAACCTGAATTGTGGCTGCTTTCATTTTGCTATTCCCCTTTCATGCGCGAAGCGCCTTGGACTGCGGTAGCAGCAGCTACCGCCTTTCTGTCTTCGCCCTAT
>CAZWMF010000394.1:0-4249 GCA_964634535.1 uncultured Opitutaceae bacterium
ATCAAGGCGAAGGCATACGAGCGGACTAAGGCCGAAAAGAAGACCCACACTTTTGAGCGTGCCCTCCCCGTCCACTTGGCGGAGCAAGCGGACGAGGCCATCAAGAGCCGCTACAACCTGGAGTTTCTCGGATTGGACCGTCCACTGCGGGAGCGACAACTGGAAGATCGGCTGATCGCGGAGCTTCAGCAATTCATCCTCGAATTGGGCTACGGCTTTTGTTTCGTCAGCCGGCAGCACCGGCTCGTGCTGGGCCAAAAGGAGTATTTCGTCGATCTCCTGTTCTATCACCGCTTCCTCAAAGCCTTGGTGGCATTCGATCTGAAGATCGGCCCCTTCGAGCCGGAATTCGCCGGCAAGATGGACTTCTACCTCAATCTCCTGAACGAAAAGGAACGGGCGTCCGATGACCAGCCGTCCATCGGCATCATCCTGTGCGCCGAGAAGGACAACCTGGAGGTAGAGTTCGCGCTGAAGACCAAGGGCAACCCCATCGGCGTCGCCAACTATCATCTTCAGCCCGATCTTCCGACGGAGCTGAAGGGCAAGCTGCCGAGCGCCCGGCAACTGGCTAACGCGGTGCGGCCGATGCTCCCTTCGGCCGGCCGATAGCCAATTTCCACGTGGAATAAATACTTATGCCAAGGAGCGGGACATGCACTGCACCCCAGAGCGGTTCGAGCGAAAGAGCACGGTAGCGCGATGGAACCCTCAACAAGTCGTGGACCCGAGACAGCGTTTGCGGTCCAGTCACCGTCGTCATCGCAACAAGGTTCTCGGGCCAGGCGGTTTCTCATGCGATCAGCCACTCGGCGAATTCAGCCATGCGGTGAGGACGCTTCGAAAGCCACAGCCACCCAGCTACCACAAGGTTCAAACGCTGAGACGTTTTTTCATGACCAACCGTGCCTCTTCCGATTCTCGGAACGCATTGCGTCCTTCCAATTCGCGCACGCAGGCGTCGAAATCTCCGTAGTCGATGCTCGCGGTGAACTCCTGCCCTTTAGCCATGACCCGAAAGTAGGGTTCCGTGTAGGCATTGTTCGAGAGCCCCTTGAGCGCGAGGACGTAGTCATCCCGCAACACAGTCGGAATGATGATCCGGCTCAAACCCGCGTGCGAAAGTTCGGCGTTGAGAAAAATGCGGGCAACACGGCCGTTCCCGTCCTTGAATGGATGCACCTCTGCGATGAGGAACATGAAATAAAGGGCACGGGCAAAGCCCTCGCTCAGTGAACGGGAGAGATCGAAGCCCTGCCTCAGAGTGCCTCGGACTAGATCGGGCGCGACGAAATGGGTCGAGCCGGCTCGATTGGGTTTTTCTTTGAACAGGCCGGGGCGTTCCTCCGGTCGCGCCGACATGAGCAAAGTGTGGCGGCGCTGGAGCATTTCGATGAAGGTGTCATAGGAGTCGGCAACGTGGCGGGACTCGTCGTGATCCTCGACCAATTGGAACGTGCCCACGATGTCGTGCGCGTCTTTCGGTCGGTTTTCGGGGACTTTTTGCTGAAACACGATTTCGCGGGCTTCTTCGATTTCGAATTCGGTGCCCTCGATGTAATTTGAAAAATAGGCTTCGAAAAAAGCGCGATGGCGCCAGCCGTCGGTCGAAAGCGTGGGCTCGGTGATGCGGGGTAGAACCTCGGCGTTCAGGGCGCCGGCGAGCTTCGTAAGGAGATCGATCCGGCCGGGATCGAAAGGCGTGTGCGCGGCACGGGCGCGTGACACGGCGGTGTCGAGCGACTTTACGTCGCCGGTACCCAAAATGGCAGAAAACCGTTGGTTCAACGCCGTGAATTCTTCCGCCATGCCGAGGGTCTTCGCGATTGTCCGCGCCTCTTCGCGCAGCCGATTCAGTTCGGCTTCGCCGTGGAGCCGGCAGATTTTTTCCAAGAGTTCCTCGACCACAGATCGCGGGAGCGATTTACCCCCGGCTCCACGACTTGGCTGCATGTTCTCCAAGAGGGCGCGGGGGCGAGACGACAGCCGAAGTTTGCCGAGATGCAGCCGGTCACTCTCCAGCGGTTTTGCGCCGGCAAGAAAATGGACCGTGAGTCCCGGCCAGACCAACTTCCGAGCATAGCTGTAGGTGAGATAAATATCCGGTCCTTGCAGCGTGCCCCCTTCCAGGGCCGATCGATGGCTGATTAACGCATTGGGATACAGCTGGCCGAGAATGAGCGCGAGGTTCCGGCGAACGATCTTCTCCGTCGGGTCGCTCAGGTTGGAGGTGTAGACTCGGGGCACGAGCGCCCGGAGTTCGCCTGCCTTGATCTTTCGGGCGATCCGGCGTGACTCAGTGGCGTCGGAAGAAGCGAAGACGATTTCACTCATGGGGATGATGTTAAATTTTTCCGCTCAAACGGTCACCAAACCGTCTAAGTGGTAAATTTTTGATACCATCAAGCATGATTTGTCAACTTTTTCTATTTAACGACACTCTCTCCTGCCCCTCAATCGGAACGAAGAACCAAGGAGCGAGATGGCTCGAAGAGCCGCCGCGGTCCCGTTTGAGGACCGGCGCCAAACTCAAGCATCCAGGGAACAGAACGCCGACGGTGTTCTCAGCATCGCCCTTTCGACAAACGGTCAGATGCCACTCACGTCGCTGACAGATTCGCGGCGGTCGGCTTTGTGAGAAGCGCGTTTTTCGCGGCGGGCGCGGACCCAAGGCGGCTCGGGGGCTTCACCGGCCATGATGCAGCCTCGCGGGTGGATTTCACCAACGACGGTTGCGAGACCGAAGCGGGCGATCTGAGCCTTCAGTTTAGTTGCGTCCTTGTACGCTAGTGGCGACTCGGAAAGATCCGGCGCGCCGCCAAACCAGCGGATGTCGAGGCCGGCGGTCGTTTCCGCGAGCGCCTGCTGGACCCGCGCCGGATCGAGTTCGCCATCGGCGTCTTTGTAAGGCGCCAGCATCGCGGTGCGCGAAAGGTTTCGGCCGGCGCCGTGAGGGCAGAACGACAGGTAATCATTATTGTCCGCTCCGAGCACGAGCAGAATTTCCCGCGCCATGTTGAGCGGGATGAGCCCGAGGAGCGGACGGCCTTGCCCATCTGCCCAAGCCGGGGTCGCGCCCTTGCCGTGGAAGAATGAATCACCGCGCTTCCAGACGAAGTTGTGCTCGTTGCCGATCTGCACGAGGGCGCGTTGACCAAGCCGGCGCAGGACGGCGACGTGCAGGAGCGCGTGATTTTCCCGCGTCCAGCGGCCGATGTATTGTAGGGCTTCCCAGTAGTGGCGACCCTCGGGCGAGTCGCCGGGGAGCCACACAGCGGCATCGGGAATGTCCTTTGCGTTTTCGTCGCACCACAGACGGGCGGCTTTCTGGCCGCGCTTGTAGAGATCAGCTCCGAGGCCGCGGGAACCGTGGTGGGTGACAAGGACGTTGAAGGCGCCGTCGCGACGGACGATCCACTCGGACAACTCGGCATAACCAGCCGCCTCGATGGCGACGCGCTGCGCCTCGGTGAATTGGATCCGGCCGATATAGGCGAAGTGATTTCCGTCGCCTTGGGTGCCGAGGAAATCCTGGGCACGGCTGCGAAGGCCGGAGAGGAATGGGTTGTCCCACACCGGTTCGTCGAGGACCGTTGACGTCATCTGATAGCCACGCGGGCGCCCCCCCGGACCGAAGTGCGTGATCTTCTGAAGATGATCCATCATCTCGCCGACCGGATGGTTCGCCGGAAAGAAAGTCGCGAACATCGAACAGCAAATGTCCGCTGAGTGCGCACCAGGAATGATGGCGTTTTCAACCTCGATGCCGCCGCCGACCGGAATCGTCGCGCGTCCCCCACCCGATGGACAGGCATCCGGCATGATCACACCGCGTTTCACCACGGGGACGTGCAGCAGCTCCGTCATGCGCTGGCGTGCGAGAGCGACGTTGGCGGCTTCCTCGGCCGTCTCGGCTTCGATCGCCTCGGCGAGCGGGGCGGGTTCGTGGCGCGGGAGGATCACGGCCAGCTGCTTGGGAAATTCGGCTTCGAGTTGGGCGAAAAGATCGGCGCGAGTGAGCCCCGTGGACTCAAGATCGCGGGCGCGGCGGAGGGCCGGGCCAAGGCGACGGCCTTCGTGCCAGCCGGCGGCGATGAGATCGCGTGCTTTGATTTCCATGTTCATGACTCTTCAGAGAGTAGTTGATTCGAGGATTGGGAGGTAGCGCGAAAGGAGCGCGGGCTATGACTATTCAGAGCGGGTCGAGGCGACGGAGTTCGTCGAGCATCGCTCCTCGCACGCGGACAAA
>CAZWMF010000395.1:0-858 GCA_964634535.1 uncultured Opitutaceae bacterium
GTTCTCCGAAATCGAATTGGCGATGTTCTGCAGGAGGATCGTCTTGCCGGTGCGCGGCGGGGCCACGATCAGCCCGCGCTGGCCAAAGCCGATCGGCGTCAGGATGTCGACCGCGCGCATCGACACGTCCTTTTGCACCTCCGGGGCCTCCAACAGAATGCGATTCAGCGGATAATACGGGATCAGTTCCTCGAACGGCACGACCTTGGATATGTCGTCCGGCGGTCCGCCCATCACATCCTCGATCCGCACGACCGACGGGCAGCGCTCGCCCTCCCGCGGGGCCTGCACGATCACATTCACCCGGTGTCCGCGCTTGAGTCCGTAGCGGCGGATCAGCAGTTCGGGCAGATAGGCATCCTCGGGATACAGGCGATAGTTGACATGCTCGTGCACGATGAACGCGCCGCGGTCGGTCACGTCGACATAACCGCAGTCGTGAATCGGGCGCCGGGTCGCGGCCGCGTGCGCGAAGATCTGGCTCAGCAACTGCCGGCGGTTGGGCGCGCCCTCAAAAGTCACCCCATGCTCCCGGGCGGCCGCGGTCAATTCGGCCAGCGTCAACGCGTAGAGAACATTCAGCGCGATGGGTTCGCCTGGACCCGACGAGATCTCCGCCGCCACCGCATCCAACGCGGCCTGCTCGGCGAATCGGGCCGGATCGGGCAATTCCCCGGACACCGGGGGCGCGCTCGGCGGGGCCGGCTGCGGGGGATGCGCGGGAGCCGGGCCCCCGCCGCCGCCACCACCGCCCGGCTGCCAATTGCCGCCGCCGCCGCCAAAGCGGCCGATGGCTCGCCGCTGAAGATCCGGGCCTCCGGAGTATTCATGATCAGATGAATCTTCCCCGCGGCGCAG
>CAZWMF010000395.1:868-4247 GCA_964634535.1 uncultured Opitutaceae bacterium
CGGCCGCGCTTGCGCTTGTTGCGCTTCCAAAAACCGCGGTCACCGCGATCGCCGCGTTCCTGCCATTCGCCATGATGATGGCGCTGCGGCGCCCCATTTTCAGCGGGCGCGGATGGGGCGGGCGCCGACTCGGCGCGTTCCGACTCCGGAGGCGAGGCGGCCGGCGCCGACGACTCGGCGGATGGCTCGGCCGGATGCGCTTCGGCCACGGCTTCGGCCCGGTCGGCCTCGGCGCCGGATTCGGAGCGTCGCGACTCAAAAACCGGCTCCGATCGGCTCGGTTCAACGGCCGACTCCGCCTGGCGGATTTCGGGCGGCGGAGGCGCCGCGGGTTCGGCCGATGGCTCCGCCGCGGAAACGGCGGCCGATTCCCCGGTCGAAACCTTGCGCGGTCGCCCGCGGCCGCGCTTGGCCTTGCGAGCTTCGCCGGTTTCCGCGGCCGAAGGTTTATCGTCGTCGTCTTTGGGTGGACTCATGGGGTGCGTGCGAGGGTTTGAAGAGCGTCGACCAGGCGGGAAACCTGGTCGTTTAGAAAGTCGGCGGAACCGTCGTTCCAGAGGACAAAATCAGCCAATTCGATTTTCCGCGTCAGCGGTAATTGCTTCGAGATCCGTTGTTCGGCGAGCGCGCGAGCTAGACCGCGATGCTCCAGTCGGACGAGTTGTTGCTCCGGAGAACACGCCACGCAGACCGTAAAATCAAACCAAATCTCGATCCCACCCTCGAATAGGAGCGGAGACTCGACCGCCCAATTCTTGCCGGGATCGGCGGCGATGGCCGTGCGCCACGCCGCGAAAACGCGGGGGTGGACCTGGCCCTCGACCCAACGGCGTTCGCCGTCGTCGGCAAAGATGCGCGCGGCCAGCGCAGCCCGGTCGACCTCGCCGGCCGGCGTGAAAACCAAATCTCCATATCGCTCCCGGATAATAGTTTGGAAATCCGGCGACGGAAATACCCTACTCCGCACCAAGGCGTCGGAATCGAGACGGCAATAGCCGCGCTCCTCAAAAAGCCGGGCCACGGTCGATTTACCACAGCCCATGCCACCGGTTATCCCCAGGATCATCGAAATGGGAAAAGCATCACGTTGTATGACGGTGGGAATCAGGGCAACCCCTTTGCAGATTTCGGCTGAGCGATCAGGGTCGGTAAGGGCCGGGAATCCCGAGAAAATTTATAAGATACTATTCGATAATAATATAAATAATCAAGCCACCGGATTACACCGATCGCCATCCACCCGTGCCCCAAGGGCCCAATGCCCATAATAGTAGCACGGCGCTCATCTCGCCGGGTCAATTCCGCATCCTTGCCATTATCGGCCTTGTGCTCGCCTCACTCTCCTCCGCGGCGCTGGTCGGGATCGAGGCCGAACCCGTCCAGGTTGAAGTCAACGCGAACGAGGAAGGCGAACCTCGCCTCGTCCTCGTGGGCCTGCCCGACCCCGCGGTCAAGGAGTCGTGCGACCGCGTGTTCTCCGCCATGCTCTATTGCGGTTTCAATCCCTTGCGAACCCGCACGACCGTAAACCTCGCGCCGGGCGATCTCCGCAAAGAAGGCCCGCTCTATGACCTTCCGATCGCCCTCGGCCTGATCGCGTCGGCCGGTCGCCTGTCCGCCGAGGCATTGGACGCGTGTTTGATCGCGGGGGAATTGGGCTTGTCGGGCGCCACGCGGCCGATTCGCGGAGCGCTCGCGATCGCGCGCCTGGCCCGGCGCCTGGGCAAGCGCCGTCTGCTCTTGCCGGGCATCGCGGCGGAGGAAGCGGCGCTCGTGGAAGGCATTTCGGTCATCCGGGTGGACGATCTGCCGTCGGCGGTGCGCTATCTGGCGGGCGAACTCGCGTTGCCTCCGGCCGAGCCGCTGCCGATGCCCGCGACGGAGACGTCGAACCGGCCGACGATCGACTTCTCCGACCTCAAAGGCCAACCGGGCCTGCGCCGTGCCATCGAGGTGGCGGTCGCTGGAAACCACAATCTGCTGATTCTCGGCCCGCCCGGTTCGGGCAAGTCCATGGCCGCCAAACGCGTCGCCACCATCATGCCGCCGCCCACGCCCGATGAGTTCCTGGAGATTCTCAGCATCCAGTCCATCGCGGGCCACACGATCGATGGACTGGCGTGGATGCGGGATATCCGCCCATTCCGCGCCCCGCATCACACGGTGACGGAGGCGGCCCTGATCGGCGGCGGACTGTACCCGGGGCCGGGCGAGGTTTCCCTCGCCCACCGGGGCGTGCTTTTCCTGGACGAACTCCCGGAGTTTCGCCGATCGGTGCTGCAACTACTCCGTCAGCCGCTGGAGGACGGCGAGGTCACCATCTCCCGGCGGTCCGCCAAGGTGACTTTCCCGTGCGAAATCATGCTCGTGGCCGCGATGAACCCCTGCCCGTGCGGGCACCTGGGCGACCCCCGGCGGCGCTGCCGCTGCACGCCGACCCAGGTCGAAGGCTACCGGAGCCGCATCAGCGGTCCGCTCCTCGACCGGATCGACATTCATGTCGAGGCCCCCGCCCTCTCCTTTGCCGATCTGCGCAGCCCGAACCTGGGCGAACCCTCCGCCGCGATCCGGGCGCGCGTCACCTGCGCCCGGGAGATTCAGAAGGCGCGCTTCCGCGCCGCGGGAGCCACCAATGCGCGGATGACCCACCCCCAGGTCCGCCGCCATTGCCTGTTGGACAGCACCCTGGCGGATCTTCTCCAGTCGGCCATGGAACGGCTTTCCCTCTCCGCCCGGGCCTACGACCGAATTCTCAAGGTCGCCCGCACCATCGCCGACCTGGACGGCGCCGAGAACCTCGAAACCCCGCATCTCCTCGAAGCCATCCAATACCGGACGCTCGATCGCGAGCAAACGCGCTGACGTCAAACCGGCGCTCGAAATTTCAAATCGGAATATCAAGTGCCCTACGCCGCATATAACGGGCTCGTATCTCCCAACCAAGCTCGTCCGATCTGCGGACTAACAACGAGGATCTGATTTCCCCAATGCTATCCACATGATGGGAACACCCTTGGAAACGATGGCGAGGGGCGATGGCGCAGGCGCATCCGCGTGGATGACCCACGCCGATTGTCCCCGCGGATGCGCAACCGGCTACGTCTTCCACTACTGCTCCCGCAGGAAGATCATTGGACTTCGTAAATTTCGAGAAGCGCCACCCCCGCCTCACCATTTGCTCCTTGGACGAGGACCGTGTAGGCGCCAACCGGCAAAGTAACAACCATTGCCGAATCCGCACTTCCGATGGGCAAGCTGAACGCCCCCACCGAACTCATGACCTCAGGGGTTGCCGGCTGCAGCACAGCCGGCACCGTCGACGGGCCAGTCATCGGAACCCCACCCCAACCCTGAATCGAAGCAATCTCAACGTCGCTCT
>CAZWMF010000396.1:0-4238 GCA_964634535.1 uncultured Opitutaceae bacterium
CGTCATCACGAAGGCCGACGATCAGATGCAGAAGGAGCTCGACGCCCTCGGCTGAGCGTCCCCCGCGAATGAATTCCCCAGACAGACAACCGCAATCACGACTGCATGGCCGAGCGCGCGATGGGGGCGCGCCGGCCCCAGTCGCGGCGTTGTCGGGACTTTCCCCAACCGCATGAACCTTTCCCTTTACTCGGCGGCGACGGGCATGGAGGCCCAGGAGCTGAACCTCAACACCATCGCCAATAACCTGGCGAATGTGAACACGCCGGGCTTCAAGAAGAGCATCATCGAGTTTCAGGATTTGCTCTACACCCAGCCGCGCACGCCCGGGGCCGACACCGGCAGCGGCAACCTGCTGCCGACCGGGGTGGAGGTGGGCAATGGCGCCCGCGTGGCCGCCACCTCGAAGGTTTTCAGTCAGGGCCAGGTGACCCAGACCAGCCAGCAGCTGGATCTGGCGATCCAGGGCGACGGCTTCTTCGAGGTCCAGAAGCCGGACGGCACGGTCGCCTACACGCGCGACGGCTCGTTCAAGATCAATGGCTCCGGCCAGGTGGTGACGGCCGACGGCATGCCGGTGCTGAGCGGATTCCAATCGATTCCCACTGGCACGACGGCGATCGACATCTCTCCGACGGGCAGCGTCACCCTCAGCGGGGCCAACGGCACGTCGAGCTTTCAGCTGACGCTCGCACGGTTCACCAACAGCGCGGGCCTGGAGAGCATGGGCGGCAATCTCTACGCGGAAACCCCGGCGAGCGGCTCGCCCTCGACCGGGCAACCCGGCCAGAACGGCTTCGGGAGCACCCTGCAGGGCTACCTGGAAGGCTCGAACGTCAATATCGTCGAGGAGATGGTCAACCTGATCACGGCCCAGCGCGCCTATGAGATCAATTCCAAGTCGGTCCAGGCGTCGGATCAGATGCTGCAAAACGTCGCGCAAATGAAGCAATGAAAGCGGTGCTGCTTCCCCTTATCCTGGCGCTGGCCGCCCATGCCGCGCCCGCTCCGGCGAACTACGATGCCGACCGCCTGCTGGGCGACCTCGGCCGCGACCTGGTCGGGCATTTCCGGCTGGAGGGGGACCTCAAACTCGATTTCCTGCGCCCCTGGAGCCCGCCCACGCGCACGGCCACGGTCTGGAGCGTCGAAATCGTCGACTATCCGGACCAAGCCGCGTCGAACATGGTCGTGCACCTTCAGCTCAAGGCCGACGGCGCGGTGGTGGACGACAGTTCCGTGCTCCTGCACGGCGCCCTCTGGCGCGAAGCCTGGTGCGCGCGCGAACCGCTTCCGTCCGGCAGCGAATTCGACGCCGAGCGGCTGACGACCGAGAACGTCGACTATTTCCGCCAGCGCGACGCCCTGCCGGTGACCGAAGGCGACGCCTCGCTCATGTTCAACCGGGATGTGCCGGCCAACCACCTGATTTCCTGGCACGACGTCGTCCGCCGGCCGCTCGTCCACAAAGGCGAGGTCGTCGACGTGGTCGCCACCGAGGGGCTGCTCTCGCTCACGATGAAGGCGCTGGCCCTGGAAAACGGCGCCCGGGGCGACCTCGTCATGGTCCGCAACATGGAATCGCTTAAGAATATTCCCGCGCAGGTCGTCGGCGACGACCGCGTGCAGGTCCATTTCTAAACCGATGAAAACCTCCTATCGCATGCTGTTTGCGCTCGCCGCGCTGGCGCCGCTGGCCGGCCGGGCCGATTCGCTTTGGAGCACGTCGGGCGGCGATCCGCTGAGCATTTTCGCCGATCGCAAGGCTCATCGGGTCGGCGACATCGTGACGGTCGTCGTGCAGGAGGCGGCGGCGGCTCAGAGCACGCAGAACAAGGAGTCGACCCGGACCTCCACCGTCAATGACGCGGTCGGCCAGTTTGTCTTTCCCGGCTTGACCGCCCACGCCGGCAACCTGCCGGCAATGTCCGCCACGGGCAAGAGCGACTATACGGGCGGCGGTCAGATCACCAATTCGCAGACCGTGACGAGCCAGGCCGCGGTGGTGGTCACCGATGTCCTGCCCAACGGCAATCTGGTGATCGAGGGCATGCGCCAAGTCACGTTTTCCGGCGAAACCCAATACACCGTGCTGCACGGCGTCATTCGGCCCGACGACATCACGAGCGGCAACACTGTTTCGTCGACCAACATCGCCGAGGCCCGGGTGGAAATGGTGAGCACGGGCGCGCTTACCGACGCCCAAAAACTCGGCTGGTTCAGCAAACTCTACGAGACCCTGCGTCCCTTCTAATTGCCGCGGGGCGGAGCCTCGCACCTTCTGAACATGAAGTTCCCCTTTTCCCTTTGGCTGGTCGGATGCGCATGGCTCGCGCTGGCGGCCGCTCCGGCGCGGGCCGCCCGCATCAAGGACATCACCTTGATCGAAGGCGGCCGCGACAATCAATTGGCCGGTTACGGCCTGGTCGTTGGGCTGGCCGGCGACGGCGACAGCAGCTCGAATTTCAGCACGCTGCACGTCATCCAGAACATCCTCCAGCGCGCCGGCGTCACGGTGAGCCTGCAGGACATCGTTTCGAAAAATGTCGCCGCGGTGATGGTCACGGCCGATATCGGTCCCTTTCTCAAGCCCGGGGCGCGGATCGACGTGCCGGGCTCCTCCATGGGCGACGCCAAGAGCCTGCAGGGCGGGGTGCTCTTGCAGACGCCGCTTTGGGGCGGTGGCGGCGTTGATCGCCGGGCCTATGCGGTGGCGCAAGGGCCGGTGGCCATCGGCGGATTCCTGGGCGGGGCGGGCGGGGCCGGGGGCGCCACGGTCCAGAAGAATCATCCGACGGTCGGCCTGATCAGCAACGGCGCCATCGTGGAACTGCCGATCGCGGCGCAGTTCGTGCACGACAACGCGCTGCGGCTGCTGCTCCATAATCCCGATTTCAATTCCGCGGCCAGCATGGCCGACGCCATCAACGCGCGCTGGCCGGCGATCGCCACGGCGATCGACGCGGCCACCGTTCAGGTGAGCCTGCCGGCCGCCTACCGGGGCCGCGACGTGCCCTTCATCGCCGCCCTCGACATGATCGACGTGACGCCCGACACGACGGCGCGCATCGTGATCAACGAGCGCACCGGCACGATCGTCGCCACCGCCACCGTGCGGATATCCGAGGTGGCGATCGCGCACGGCTCGCTCACGATCACGGTGACGTCCAACGAGGGCGTCAGCCAGCCGAACGCCCGCAGCACCGGCGGCACGACCCAAGTGGTCAACAGCACCCAGACCGCCGTCAACGAGACCAAGGGCGGATTCACCGTCCTGCACGAGCCGCCGACCATCGAGCGGCTGGCGGCGGCGTTGAACGCCTTTGGGGTATCCACCCGCGACATGATGGCCATCTTTCAAACCCTGAAGCGCTCGGGCGCTCTGCAGGCCGAACTCATCATCAACTGATCCGCCATGGACGTCAGCGCCATCGCCAGCGTCGCCAACACTCTCCCGGCCGGGCTCGGTCAGGGCGCGCGCACCGCTCAAACCCCGGCTGAGCAGCGCAAAGCCGCGGCCAGCCAATTTGAGGCGATCATGTTGCGTCAACTGCTCAGCCAGAGTCTCGGCTCGATGATGGGCGGCGATCAGACCCCGTCGGGCAGCGTGTACGGCTATCTCTTGACCGACGTCTTCTCGCAGAAGCTCGCCCAGTCCGGCGGTCTCGGGCTCGGCAAAATGATCGAGCAACAGCTTAGCCCGCGGCCGCCGGTCAGCGCAGCCGCTTTGCGTTCCCAATCTCCCTCCGCCCTATGAATGTCACCTGGCAGGATATCGTCGAGGCGCTCCGCACCGAGGCGGCCGAAGGCGGCCGTTTGCTCGGGCTATTCGACGAGCAGCAGAAAATGCTGTTTCAGCGCCAGCCGGAAACGGTCCTGGAACTCGGTCGCGCGATTCAGCGGCAGACCGAAGTTCTGAACGGCCTCCGGGGCGAACGCCAACGAACCGTGGCGGCCTTCGCGACCGACCAGGGCCAGCCCCCGGCGGCCACCCTGCGCTCGCTCCTGGGCCTCATGCCGGCGGATGCCCGCCCGCTCGTCGAGGCCTTGATCGGCGAGGTCAACCACCTGATCCACCGGCTGCGGCGCAGCGCCCGGCTAAATCACCGGCTGCTCGCCTGCATGGTCGAGTGTCACCAGGAGGTGCTCCGTCGGCTGCGGCCGGACGCGTTCACCAAGACCTACTCGCCGACCGGCCGGGTTTCCGTCGCCGGCCTGCGGCCAATGCCTTCGATCCA
>CAZWMF010000397.1:0-4226 GCA_964634535.1 uncultured Opitutaceae bacterium
CCGCAGCAGGGAGTAGTTGAGCGCGTTGCGGGCGCCGACCTGGAGGATGTGCACGCCGGCGTCGAGCGCGAGTTTGAGCTGGGCCTCGTCCATGACCTCGGCGTCCACCGGCAGGCCGGTGCGGCGGGAGCCTTCCATCAGGATGTCGAGCGACTTGGCGTCGCCCTGGAATGTGTACGGGTTGGTCCGCGGTTTCCATACGCCGCCGCGCAGGGCCTGGGCGCCGGCCTCCTTCACCGCCTGGGCGGTCTCGTAAAAGAAATTGGGGTTTTTCGGATCGATGGTGCACTGGCCGGCGATGATCAGAAGTTCCTCGCCCAGGGTCACCCCGCCCACGTTGATCCGGTGGGTGGCCAGGTCCGACCGGCGGTCCATGAGCTTGAAGGGCGACTGAATCCGATCGATGCGCTCGATGAAGGCCAGGCCTTCGAGGCGATTGATCATGAGTTCGTCGCGTTCGTCGCCGACGATCGCGTAGATCGTGCGGACGGCGCCGATGATGGGCTGGATGCGGCAGCCGAATTCCGCGACGACGGCGGTTACTTGCGCCAATTGCTCGGGGGTCAGACGGGGGGCCTTGGGCAGGATCATGCTTGGGGTTCTCTCTAGCAGAATACGCGGGGGTGTCCAACCTCGGCCGCGAGGGAAACAGCGGGAGCGAGCGCGGGTACAGTCAAAATACCTCCGGGTGAGGCAAGCGCCGCAAGACCCAGACGGCCGCCAAACGCGCTCAACGGCGATCCGCGGAATTGGGAAGGCCGCCTCGCCGGGAGGTATCGCGCCCATTCCGCAGAAAGAGAGGGGGGATTGCCAAATCATCCATGGAGACGAATCGAGCGGCCAAATCCCGGAGCGGAAATCCGCACTGGAAAGCGTTCCTGCAGTGCGTGGGATCTGAACGCAAAATCAATTGGTCGAACCCTGAAGCGATAGAGCAAACTCGGGCGGCAGCGGGGCCTCGGCGGCGAAGGTGTGCGAGCGGCCGTGGAAGGTGTAGGTGAAGTGGGTCGAGTGGGAGTGCAGGAAGAGGCGCTTGAAGCCGGTGCGGCGGGCGAAGTCGCGGTTGCGGGGGAAGTCGCCGTAGGTCTGGTCGCCCACGATGGGCAGGCGGCGGTTGGCGCATTGGACGCGCAATTGGTGGCTGCGCCCGGTGTGCGGCTCCAACTGGAGCAAGGATAGGCCGCGGTCGGGCTGCGTACGCAGCTGGCGCATGGCGCAAGCGGCTGGCACCGGTCCGGCCCCCGTCGTGCGGATGCGGCCGCCGCGCTTGTCGACCGCCAGGCGGTCGTGCCAGGACTCGGTTTCGCGGACAGGTCGGCCAAAGACCAGGGCCTGGTAGACCTTGCTCACGTCCCGGCGCTTGAAGAGGCCGCGGATTTCGGCTGCCAAATCGGCGCTGGTCGCGACCAGAATCACGCCCGAGGTCGCGGCGTCCAGTCGGTTGAGGAGCCAGAGTCGGCGGGGTGGATCTCCCCACGCGTACACTTCGCCGTCGAGCGCGTAGCTCGCCCGCAAGAGGGATCGGCTTTCGTCCCCCCGGGTATTCGGGTGCGAGAGCACGCCCGCCGGCTTGGCCAGCGCGCCTACGCCGTTGGCGTCGAATCTAATCACGCTCACCCCCGGCCCCAGCGGCAGGTCGGCCCAGTTGGGATCGCCGTCCATCGGGCAGGCTCGGTTACTCGTAAAAGAAGGTGAAGGTGAGTGTCTGCTCGGTGCCGAGCATCGCGATCATGTCGTCGGTCCAGGGGCCGTAGGGCGCCGGATGGGCGATACTGGTGACGCAGGCGTCCTTCCCCGAATCCGGCGTTCCCGCCGATGGCTTCACGTTCACGATTTCAGTGACTTCACCCTTCGAATTCAGCTTGAAGGTGACGTCCACCATGCAGCCCGGTGGCGGGCGGACTCCGCTCTGATCGAGAATTCCGTCCCACTCGACCTGCACGGTTTCGACCAGGCGCTTGAGGTAAACCCCATAATTGCTCCACCGCGCATCCATCCCGGTGATGCCCAGGTTCGAGGTACCGAACTGATTCTCGCGGAAGATGGCCGGCCGGGCATAGACGTCCAGCGACTGCCGCGGACGGGGGTGCCTGGGATCGATTTTGGGCGTGGTGGTGTCGGGGCTCGTATCCTGCGTGGCGTCCTTCTCGCCGCTGACCTGATTTGCGACCGGCCGGTTATCGCCATTCTCTTTGGCGATATTCATGCCAAAAGCGGTCGGATTGTCGCCCTGGCTCTTCTCGAAACCGGACAGCGGCGTCTGTTCGCGCTTGGGCACCGCCTTCGTCTTGGGCTGCGGCTTGGCCACCGCGGGAGACGGCGGCGTCGGAGGCTCGGGTTTGCTCAGCCGGCCGTTGACGATCTGGTTCGAATTGATGTCCTTGCGACCCTCCAAGGTCGGCCGGTCGCTTTGGCTCTTCGGCACCGGATGCTCCTGCGCCGCCTGCTGATTGCGGTCGCTAAAATTGTTCGTGTGGTCCGGGATGTTCTCCGGGGCGTTGGGATTGGCCTCGACGAACTGCTGGGGCGGGGGGCGCACGGGAATTCTCGGCCGGACCGGCGGCGGCGGAGGCACCAAGTGGATCTTGATGAGTTTCGAACCGGTGCGCGGCGCCATCCGGGCCATTGGCTCGGATCGGAATAGCCGCGGCGCCGTCAATAGAAAGAGCAGGTGGACGATGATCGTCGCCAGGATACCGATCTTGACCGAACGGGTCTCCGGCTTGGCCCAAAACCACAGGACAATCGCATTGCGCCCGGGCTTCCTGGCTTTGGCGACCCGCGGCGGGGGTTCGAAGATCTGCGTCATGAATACCGGTGGAGGCCCTTCATCAAAGCCGGAGACCGCATCGGGTCAAAATTTGTTTCGTCGTCGTGAGCGGGAGGCCCATGATATTTGTGAATGACCCGCGGTAGCCGGCGACGATCAGTTCCCGGTGGTCCTGGATCGAATAGGCCCCGGCTTTGTCGAGAGTATGGACCCGCTTGAGATACGCGTCGATGCCATCGTTATCCAATTGAAGGAAAGTGACTTGACTCTCGGCGGCATCCTGATCGCGGACGCCGGCCGCCAGCCTTCGAACAGCCAAACCCGTGAATACGGTGTGGGTGCGGCCGGCCAGGCGGCGGAGCATGTCCCGGGCGTCGTCCAGGTCCCGGGGTTTATTTAACACCCGACCGTCGATAAAAACGGTCGTATCGGCCCCCAAGACCAAGGCATCGGGTCGGCGGGCGGATACCCAATCGGCCTTGAGCGCAGCGTTGTGCGCCACCATGACCCGGGGATCGCAGTCTGGCTCCTCCCATTCGGTCACCGACGCCACCTCGACCGTGAAGGGCACCCCGAGCCTGGCCAGCAATTCCCGGCGGCGGGGCGAAGCGGACGCCAAAATGAAAGGGAAGGATTGGGATGGGGAAGCCATGGGTCCAGGAATGGCCCAGCGCAGCCGAGCCGGATCCGGGCGCGCCACGCTTCGCCAAACCCTCACCCACGTCAATGCGGCGGGTATTCCGTTTGCGCCGGGGAGAAGGCTCCAGATTCGCCGGATTTTGTCATGAATGTAGGCGAGCCTGCATTCGGCGCAAAACCGGTGAAGGTGGCGCCTTGTCCCCGAGCGAAAACGGCCGAAGCCGAGCGAGCTGTGCTAGCAGCACAGCGCAGGGAGGCTGAGGACGTTTGCGCCGGGGAGAAGGCTCCAAATTCGCCGGATTTTGTGATGAATGCAGGCGAAGGTTGAATCTTGTCACTCGTCCCCGCACGGTGCATCTCCATCCTTTTGTCCCGACTCACCACCCATGCGCCTCGGCCTCGCCCAGATTAATTCCACCGTCGGGGATCTCGCCGGCAACGCCCGGCGCATCGTGGATGCCTATAAGCAGCTGACCGCCCAAGGCGCCGAACTCGTCGTTTTCCCCGAATTGATCACCTGCGGTTATCCACCGCGCGATCTGTTGTTTAAGCGCCATTTCGTGCCCGATACCATGGAGTCGTTGCGCGGCATCGCCGCACAAATCGGCGCCGTGCCGGCGATCATCGGCACGGTGGAAAAGAACACCTCGGGCCAAGGCCGTCCCTTCTACAACGCCGCGGCGTTCTGCCGGCAAGGCCAGGTCGAGTCGATCGCCCACAAGTGCCTGCTGCCGACCTATGACGTGTTCGACGAGGATCGTTATTTCGAGCCGGCGGCGCAGCCCCAGGTGGTGACTTTCGGGGACCGGCGCATTGG
>CAZWMF010000398.1:0-4222 GCA_964634535.1 uncultured Opitutaceae bacterium
ATCCGCCGGGCCTCGTACCAGCGATAGCCGACGAACACCCCCTCCCGGTAGACGATGTTGCGAATCGGCCGGTTCATGTCGGAATCGGCGTCCCAGCCGGTGTAGAAGCCCTCGCCCGGGGGGATATCCCCGCAGGCCGGCGAGTCGGCGAAGCGGCGCTCGATCGTGATCGGCAATTTGCCCGACGGATTGGTGCGGCCGCTCAGCACCTCGGCGAGGGCGCGATTGCCCACCTGGCCCGGGTACCAGGCGTACACCACCGCGGCCGCGCGGTCGTTCCAGCCGGTCATTTCGATACCGCCGCCCGAATTGACGAGGACGACGGTGTGGGGATTGAGCCGGACGGCCCGTTCGACCGCGGCCTCCTCGTCGGCCGGCAATGGGAACGGGCGGTCCCAGCCCTCGCTGTCGTTCGTGCCCGTGCTCACGAGGACCACGTCGGCCCGGCGCAGTTGCTCGTCGGTCGGCTGCGCCACGATTTCCAGGCGCGGCCCGAAGGCCTCGGCGAGGGCCGTGCCCAGCGTCACGACGTCGTAGCCGGCGACGTCGGCCGAACCGCCGCCGCGGGCCAGGGTGGTGACGAAGCGGCCGGTGAGCAGGATCCGGCCCGGCCCGGCCGGCCGGAGCGGCAACAGCCCGTCATTCTTGAGCAGGACGATGCCTTCGCGGGCGGTGGCGAGCGCGATCTGCGCGTGTTCCGGAAACTTGGCGAGGTAGGATTGGTCGCGGATCGGTCGGTCATGGAAGCCCATGGCGATCTCCGTGCGCAGGATCGCCTTCGCCATGCGATCGACCGCCGCGGCCGGCACCTTGCCCTCCGCCACCAGGCGGGCCCCGTCGCGCTGGATGAATTTTTCGCCGGGCATCTCGAGATCCTGGCCGGATGTCATGATCTTCTGCGCGTCCCAGACCGACCACCAGTCGGTCATGACCATCCAGCGAAAGCCCAGGTCGGTGCGCAGGAGCTGGGTGATGACGGCGGGGTCCTGCCCGCACCATTCCCCGTTGAGCTGGTTGTAGGCGGTCATCACGGCCATCGCCCCGGCATCCACCCCCGCCTGGAAGCCCGGCAGGTAGATTTCGCGCAGCGTGCGCTCGTCGACGATCGAGTTGGAGGTGCGGCGATGATAGTCGGTATTGTTGGCGACAAAATGCTTGAGCGTCGGGATGGTGCCGGTGTCGAGCACGCCCCGCACGTAGCGTTCGACCAGGCGGGCCACCAGGAACGGATCCTCGCCAAAAAACTCGAAATTGCGCCCGCCCTGGCTCGTCCGATAGATGTTGAAACCCGGTCCGAGCAGGATCGCGATGCCGCCGGCCCGGCACTCCTCGCCGACCGCGCGAGCGTACCGGTAGGCCAGATCGGGGTCCCAGGTCGCGGCCAGGTTGAGCGCGCACGGAAAGGCGGTCGACCGGGCGAGGATCCCGCCCACCCCGTCGCGCAGGTGCACGCCCTGGGTGGCGTCCGACAGGTAGAGTTCGGGCACGCCATATTGCGGAAAACCCCGGATGTAAAAGGAGCGGTGCCCGCTGATCAGCTCGAGCTTCTCCGCCGGACTCATCCGCGCGAGAATCGCCTCGGCCCGCCGGCCGGCGTCCTCGTAGCTGACGGGCGGCTGGAAGGCGGATTGGCCGAGGGCGGCGGAGGAGCAGAGAAGAACGGACATGATGGCAAATCGCATGGGCGGGGTTGGGCGCACCCGAGGTGCCCGAACCGTTGTGGCGGAGCGTGCGGCCGGCGCAATGCCAATTGCCCGGATCGCAAAAAACACCGGCCCGGCCTTTTACCCGGGCGCGTTTCGCCTATAGTGCCGGCGTTTTCCATTTCCACCGTGCGGTTCTTCCACCAAACCCGGCTCCCGCTCCGCTTCCCCGCCGCCCGTGCCCATCGCGGCGCGGCCGCCTTCGATTCACCATGAAAATCTCCCTGATTTGGCTCGGCTTTGGGCTGAGCCTGGTCGGCCCGCTCCGCGGGTCCGCCGCCGATCCCACGCGGGGCCGCACCGTCTTCCAGCAGAACTGCGCGGTCTGCCACGCCACGGGCCAGGAGCGCCAGCCCACCGGCGGCCAGGGCCCCTTCCTGGCCGGGGTGGTCGGTCGGCCCGCCGCCTCCCTTCCAAATTTCGGATACACCAAGGCGCTGCGCGCGGCGCAGCTGACCTGGACGCCCGCGGCGCTCGACCAATTCCTGCGCGGACCGGCCGCCCTCGTGCCCGGCACCGCCATGGCGGTGATCGTGCCCGACTCCGCGGACCGCCGGGATCTGATTGCGTTCCTCGCGACGCTCGCGCCGGTCGCCGGGGTGGCGCCGGAGGGCGCGCTGGGCGGCCCCGACGCCGGCGATTGGCGCAACGACGCCCCGGGCGTGCGCCACTCGATCCACCTGGACGCACTCCCGCCGCCCTTCGCCTCGCCCTCGGCCGGCAACGGGCCGCAGATTGTCGACCGGCCGGCCGGAGCGAGCCTGGCGGTGCCGCCCGGGTTCACCGTGCGGCTGTTCGCCGCGGGCCTGACCGGCCCCCGGCTCATCCGCACCGCGCCCAACGGCGACATCTTCATCGCCGAAACCGGCGCGGGCCGCCTGCGCGTCCTGCGCGCCGCCGACGGGGCGGATGCGCCCTCGGAAAACCGGATTTTCGCCGCGGGGCTGACCGGCCCCTTCGGCCTCGCCTTTTATCCGCTCGGGCCGAACCCGCAGTGGTTGTATGTGGGCAACCTCAATTCCGTCGTGCGCTTCCCCTACCGGGTGGGCGACCTCGCCGCCCGCGGTCCGGCCGAGGTGGTCGTGCCGCACCTGGCCGATTCGACCGGCGGCCACACGACCCGCGACGTCGCCTTTTCTTTGGACGGCCGGCGGCTATTCATCTCGGTCGGTTCGGGCTCCAACGTGGCCGACGGCCTGTCGCGCAAATCGCCCGAGGAAATCCGCGTTTGGGAGGCCGCGCACGGCCGGGGCGCGGCCTGGGGCGAGGAGACCAACCGGGCCGACATCCTGGAGACCGATCCCGAGGGCCGGCGGCCCCTGCGCCCGTACGCCACCGGCATCCGCAACGCGGTGGGCATCGCCGTCAATCCGGCCACCGGCGAACTCTGGGTGTCGACCAACGAGCGCGACGCCCTGGGCGACGACCTCGTGCCGGACTACCTCACCCATGTGACGGAGGGCGGCTTCTACGGCTGGCCGTGGTACTATTTCGTCAACCACGAGGACCCGCGGCACGCCGGCGAGCGGCCCGACTTGGCCGGCCAGATGATCGTGCCCGATGTGCCGGTGCAGGCCCATTCGGCCACCCTGGAAATGACCTTCTACGAGGCCACGGCGGGGGTCGCCGCCTTCCCCGCGGAATTCCACGGGGACGTTTTTGCGGCCTTCCATGGATCGTGGAACCGCAGCCACCGGACCGGCAGCAAGGTCGTGCGCGTCCTCTTCCGGCGCGGCGTTCCGACCGGCGAATACGCCGACTTCCTCACCGGCTTCGTCGTCGACAACCACGACGTCTGGGGCCGGCCGGTCGGCGTGACGGTCGCGCACGACGGCGCCCTGCTCGTGACCGATGACGCCAACAACACGCTCTGGCGCGTCGCCTACGCTTGGACGAGGGCGCCCTCACCGTAGCCGGGCCCGGACAATCGCCGCCTTTCCATTGACAGCGCCGCCCGACGGGCAACTGATTTGGGAATGAACCCCCTGATCAAAGCCGCCGGGCTCGCCCTGCTCGGCCTGGCGGCCGGCTGGTCCGCCCTGCCCGGCCAAGAAGAACACGCCGGACCCGTGACGCCCAATGCCTCGCCCGAGGCCCGGGCCCTGCTCCAAGTGCTCCACGCGATCTCGGGCGAGTACACGCTCACCGGACAGCACAACGATCCCAACTCCGAGGCGCGCAATTCCGCCTTCGCCGCCCGGTTTACCGGCAAGCGGCCCGTCATTTTCGGCTGCGACCTGGGCTTTGCCCAGGACGGCGACGCCGATTCCTACCTCGCCCGGCCCGATGTCGTGCGGGAGGCGATCCGCGCGAACCGGGAAGGATCGATCGTCGCCCTGTGCTGGCATGCCGTGCCGCCCACCGCCGACGAGCCGGTCACCTTCCGGCCGCTGCCCAACGCCGATCCGAAGATGCTGGCCAGCGTCCAGGGGCAGCTGACCGACGAACAGTTTCGCGACCTGCTCACGCCGGGTACCGCCCTGTACAACCACTGGTGCGCCCAGGTCGACGAGATCGCC
>CAZWMF010000399.1:0-4218 GCA_964634535.1 uncultured Opitutaceae bacterium
GCATGAAATGGTAGACGATCAGCTGGCTGCGGCCGTCGAACAGGTCGGCCAGCGAAACGCGCCCCGCGGGCGCGGTGAAGACGTAGGGCCGGTCGACCTTGACCCATGGCAAGGAGCGCCGGCGCGCCGTCAGGCGGTCCCGCTGGCGGGAGAATTCTTTCTCTTCGCGCAGAAACTCGCGACGGGCCGCGAGCCATTTTTCAAATGAGACAACCGGTGGATTCAGGAGGGATGGATTTTTCATGTGTGGTGTGGTTGTGGAACTATGATAGCGAGGGCGTTCAGGAGCCTTGCGCGGCGAGCCGGAGTTTCTCGTAGACGGCCCTGAGCTGGATTTGGAGGGGCCAGAAAGGCGGCCGGGGTGCGCCTTCGAGCAGGGCGATAAGGTGGGCGACGTGGGTGTGCCATCCGGCGCCGAATTCGGCCATATACGGCACGTCCTCGCCGCGGGCGCGGTGGGTCAGGACGAGGAGCACATCCTTGCCCTGCGGCGTCAGTTCAAAGGTTGCCTCCGATTCGCCCGTGCTGCCAAACGTGAAGGCGAGCACGCGCGGCGGTTCGCAGCGGGTGATCAGGCCATGCATCGTCTTGCCGGTTTCGTGGTGCTCCTGGTATTCCTCCGGCGGCGTCTCGTCCGGGGCCAAGTCGCGGTGGTGAAAATGGAACGTGACCTTGCCGCCCGGGCGAAGCTCCATCGGACCTCCGGCGAACCAGCGGCTGCGTTTCTCCGGATCGGTGAGGTAGTCCCAGACGCGCTCGATGGGGCCCGGCAGGGTGCGGACAAAGCGCACCTCGGTCGGCCCGGTGAACTGACCATAGTGATCGTTGGCTTTCATGAGGAAGGTCGTTTTTCGCGTTTCGATTCGTTGCGCGCGTCGTCCGCGCGCAACTCCCGCTCCAAGGCGTCGAGCCGGCGCGACCAAATCGATCGCGTTTTTTCGAGCCAGGCTTCCAGATCCCCGAATCCGGCGGGGTTGAGGGTCTGCACCCGGGATTGGCCCTCCGCGCGCACCGTCACGAGCCCGGCCTCGTGCAGCACCTTTAAATGCTGGGAGATCGCCGAAGCGCTCATCGCGAACTCGCCGACGAGTTCGCCCGCGGTCCGTTCGCGCACGGCGAGCAGTTCGACAATCCGCCGGCGCGTCGGGTCGGCGATGGCGTGGAGGCTTTGCATGGCGGATATAATTAAGATAATGCTTAATTAAGCAATAACTAAAATGTCTGGTCCGCGAGATTCTCCGCTCCGGAGGCGGCGCGCACACTCTACAGTCCGGGATGGGGTGGGGCTGCGCGGCTGCGGCAAACTGTTGCAAATACGCTCGCTGACAAATATCTACGACCTGGAGGTCTACCCCTAATGCCGCTGCTCTTCGTTCTGATCGGTGCTTACCTAGTCGCCGTCCTGGTCGTTCTGCCGTTCTGGATTACCGTCAAGTTGATCCGTCACCACGACGAAATCGAGATTCTCGACAAGAGACTCGCGCGCCAAGAGGACGAGCTTCGGAGTCTGCGGGCGACGCTGCGCGGCACTGCGTCTCTTGCGCCTTCGGGACCGGTCGAGGCACCTCCCCCGCGCGTTCTTGGACCCACGACTCAGTCGCCTGCTCGCCCGCCAGTGCCGGCGCGCGGCCCGGAATTGACCGCCCTGGGGGCGCCGCCGCCGGGCGTCGGTCAAGCGAAGGCGTTGTTCCAGCGTACCATGGCAAAAGTATTGGTGGCTTCTCCAAAGGCTCCGCCCCCACTTCCGGTCCCATCTGCCGGCTCCAGAGTCCAACCCATGCCGGGCAAAGCCCCGGCCAGGCCAGCAATCGACTGGGAGCAATTCATGGGCGCAAAGCTCTTCGCTTGGCTCGGCGGTTTGGCGCTCTTTTTGGGAGTGGCATTCTTTGTCAAATACTCCTTTGAGCACGATCTGGTTCCGCCGCAGGTGCGTGTCACCGTGGGGTTTCTAATCGGGATCAGTCTCGTGGTGGGGGGCCTTAGGATCTCCCGCGCGAAGTACCGCATCACCGCCCAGACGCTCATCGCCGCGGGGGTTGTTTCGCTCTACGCGGTGACGTTTGCCTGTAACTCGATCTACCATTTCGCGCTCTTCGGGCCGATAGCGACCTTTCTAGTGATGACCCTGATCACCGTGGCGGCCTTCATGCTGGCGGTGCAGCTGAACGCGCAGGTGGTCGCCATTCTCGGTATTTTGGGCGGCTTTCTCACGCCGGTCCTCATCAACACCGGGCAGGACAATCCGATCGGACTTTTCGGCTATATCGCGTTGCTGGTCATTGGGCTTGTCGCTGTGGCGTTGCGCCGCAGCTGGCTCTATTTAATTCCGTTGGGAGCCGCCGGCTCGATCGCGATGCTGTTCGCTTGGGTGGGCAAATTCTATGTGCCCGCGGATACCGGCACCGCGATGGTCGTATGCCTGGGTTTCTGCGCGCTATTTTTGGGAGCCGTCCTGGTGGCCCGCCGGTTGGGTCGTGACTCGATCTTGGTCGGCTGGACGGCCATGGCCCTGCCCGCGGCCGCGTTTGGCCTTGCGTTCTACCTTCTCGATTTTCCCGAGGTCGCTGACCGGACCGGTCTGTATTTCACATTTGTTCTCCTGACTAGCCTGTTTGCCGTTGCCCTGGCCTGGACGGAGCGCAGGGGAGCACTGATCGCCGCCGCCGCGGGCCTCTCCGCACTCATCTTGGTTCGCTGGGCCGCTGGCAACGTCGCGGCCGAAGGGGCGCACGTGATTGTGAACGTCTGTCTGCTGTTTAGTGGCGTTTATTTTTTGGTGTACTGTGCGGCCCGCCGACTGGGGCGGGCGACGCCGACGGTCCTTTGGTCGGCCGTCGGCTTGCCCGCTGTTTCCCTGGCCTTTGCCCTGTTTCTATTGAAGCGCGCTTCGGTCGGTGCCCGCCCGGGGGCGCTGTTCGGGTTGATCTTCGCCAGCGATGCCTTGCTTCTGGCCGTGGCCTGGCTTGATGAACGAATGGCGAGGCTTCCTGGGGCCGCCGGTCTGGCGGTGTTCGCTCTGCTTTCAGTCTGGACGGCGGAATACCTGACCGACGAATGGCTGCCGTGGGCGCTTGGCGCCGTCATCCTGTTTGCGGCATTGCACACAGCTTTCCCGCTGCTGCTCGAAAGGCGCCGCCCAGCCCGTGCGCCGGCCTGGTGGAACCAGCTGTTCCCGCCGCTTGGGCTGCTCTTGATGTTGGTTCCGATCTTTAGATTCGAAACCGTGTCAGTGTTGATCTGGCCGGCCATACTCCTGATCGATCTCATCGCCATCGGACTCGCGGCCCTAACCGCCTCGCTCACCGCGGTCGCGGCCGTCCTGTTGCTCACACTCGTGGCCACCGGAATGTCCGTATTCCAAGTGCCCGCCGAGGCGATGTTTGAGCCCTCGCTGCTGGTCGTCATCGGTGGCTTCGTGATCGTCTTCTTTTTTGGCGGTTTGTGGCTCGTGCGCCAGCTCGGCCGCAAGCTCCCGCCCATTGATCCCCGGCTAACCGGTTTCTTCGGCAATGTCCAAAGTCAGGTTCCCGCACTCGCGTCGCTCTTGCCGTTCCTGCTCTTGATCATCGTGTGCGGTCGATTGGGGGTTCCCGATCCGTCTGCGGTCTTCGGCCTCGGGCTCTTGCTGGTGTTCCTAACGCTCGGACTGGCCCGCCTTTTGGTCGCGGATTGGCTGCCGGCCTGCGCCCTCGGTGGAATGGCTGCCTTGGAGTTTGTGTGGCATGTGCGTCATTTTAGTCCAAGCGCACCGGGTCTGCCCCTGGCCTGGTATTGGGGATTCTACATGTTATTCGCCGCGTACCCGTTCGTGTTTCGCGCGCGCTTCTCCCGGCAAACCGGGCCCTGGGCCATGGCCGCGCTGTCGGGAGTGGCGCACTTTTGGATGGTATACCAGGCGATCAAACTCGGATGGGCCATCCGCATGTTGGGCCTGGTTCCTGCCGTCTTCGCCCTGGCCCCGCTTGCCAGTCTTATTGCCACTGTACGAAAGTCCCCAGCAGACAACCCAAGGCGGTTGGACCAACTCGCCTGGTTTGGCGGAGTGACGCTGTTTTTTGTAACGTTGATCTTTCCAATACAATTGGATCGCCAGTGGCTAACCGTCGCCTGGTCGTTGGAAGGGGCGGCCTTGCTTTGGCTTTTCCACCGGGTGCCCCATCCGGGCCTGCGGGCGACCGGTGTCGCGATCCTGGGAGTCGCGTTCGTTCGCCTAGCCCT
>CAZWMF010000400.1:0-4216 GCA_964634535.1 uncultured Opitutaceae bacterium
TCGCCTGGTGCGCGAATTCCTGGCCCGTTGAGCGGGCCCGGCCTCGCCAATCTTAAGAGCGGTAAACCCAATCCCTGCACGCTGAGAAATCCGCGGCCGGGCGCTCAGGCTTCCATCGCATTCTTGAGGAGCGCGAATTGCTCGTCCAACTCGGGCACACGGGCCCGGAGGGTATCGAGATCGGCGTTCTCGCCGGCCGCTTCCAGGACGGCGGCGAGCGCGCTCAGGGCTTCGCCGCCCAAATTGGCGGACGAACCCTTGATCTTGTGGGCCTGGGCGCCGGCGACTTTGGCATCGCCGCGGGCCACGGTTTCCTTGAGCGCCGCGATTTGCCTAGGCATCTCCACGAGGAAGCCCTTTTGCAGGGACTGCAGCATGGCGCCGTCGTCCGACAGCCGCTCCAGCAGGCCCGCCCGATTGAAGACTTGGACCGCCGGCTCGCCCGTCGGAATCCGTTCGGCGGCGACTGGGCGGGGCGCCGCCGGACCCGGATCGATGGCCTGGATCGTCTCGGACGGCAACCAGAGCGCAAGCGCCACCGCCAGGCTCTGCGGGTCGACCGGTTTCGACACATAGTCGTTCATGCCGGCCTCGAGGCAAATCTCCCGGTCGCGGGGCAGCGCGCGCGCCGTCATCGCGATGATGGGGATGGCGTGATTCAAGACGGGAGACTGGGGATCGCGCACCCGCCGCGTGGCTTGGAGCCCGTCCATGATCGGCATTTGCACGTCCATCAGCACCAGGTCGTAGGGGATGGATTCGAGGGCCTTGATCGCCTCGACACCATTGCCCGCGGCGTCGGCGCGCACGCCCATCTGGGCGAGGATGCCGATCGCCACCTGTTGATTGGTGAAATTGTCCTCCACGAGCAGCACGCGGGCGTTGGAGCGGAACCGGGGGCGGCGGGGCGGCGGCGCCGCGCGGGGAGGCTCGGCGGCCGCGGTGGGCCGAACCGAGAGGACCGCGGCCAGGCTGGTGAACAGTTCGGTCTGCCGAACCGGCTTCATCAGGCACGCCGCCAACCCGACCCCGTCGAGCCGGTGGTCGCCCTCGATCTGGCCCAGGGAAGTCATCATCACCAACGTGGTTCCGGCCAGGCGCGGGTCGGCGCGAATCGCCCGGCCCAGGGAGGCCCCGTCCATGACCGGCATCTGCATATCCAGGATCGCGAGGCGGAACGCCTCGCCGGCCTCGACCGCCGCGCCGAGCGCGCGCAGGGCCGCGGGGCCGTCGGCTGCCTCCACCGGCACCATGCCCCACGAACTGGTCTGCGCCTGCAAGATCTCCCGATTGGTGGCGTTGTCGTCCACGATCAGGACCCGCACACCCCGCAGAACTTCCTTCGCTTGCTGCTGCTCGCGTTCGCGCTCGGGCTGGACCGGCAGACGGACCTTGAACCAGAACTCCGAACCCCGGCCCTCCTCGCTGCGCACGCCGATTTCGCCGTTGAACAGCTCGACCAACTGCTTCGAAAGGGCCAGACCCAAACCGGTGCCGCCGAAATTGCGCGTGGTCGAGGCGTCGACCTGGGTGAATTTGGTAAACAGCACGCCCAGTTTGTCCGGCGGGATCCCGATGCCGGTGTCGCGGACGGCAAAGCGCAGACAGGCCACCCCGGCCTCCTGCGACTCGAGCGACACCCGTACGGCGACCTCGCCTCGCTGGGTGAATTTGAGCGCGTTGCCCGTCAGATTGGTCAGCACCTGCCGCAGGCGGCCCGGGTCGCCCTGCAGGAACACCGGCACGTCCGGATCGGCGGCGCAGATGAATTCCAGGCCCTTCTCCGCCGCCTTGATCGCGATGATGCCGCTGAATTCATCCAACACGGTGCGCAGATCGAAATCCAACGTCTCCAACTCGAGCTTGCCCGCCTCCACCTTGGAAAAATCCAAAATGTCGTTGAGCAAATGCAGGAGCGTCTGCCCGCTCGCGCGGACCGTCTCGGCGTAGCGGCGCTGCCGGTCGGTCAATGCGGTGTCGAGAAGCAGGCCGGTCATGCCGATCACGCCGTTCATCGGCGTGCGGATTTCGTGGCTCATGTTCGCCAGAAATTCGCTCTTGGCCGCGCTGGCGCTCTGCGCCTGGGCCGCCGCCTCCGCCGCCACCCGATGTTGCGCCTCCAAGGCCACGTTCAAATCGTGCAACGCCACCTCCACCCGCTTGCGCTGGGCGATCTCGGTCTCGAGTCCGCGGTTCACCACCGTCAGTTCCGCCGTGCGGTCGCGCACGCGCGCCTCCATCTCCGCGTTGGCCTGGCGCAGGGACGCCTCGGATTGTTCGCGCAAGGCCATCTCCCGCCGCAGGCGGGCAATGACCGTGACGGCAATGCCCAGGCCGGCCAGCGAAGCGATCGCCACCAGGCCGAGCACCAACCGGCGAACCTGCGTATACTCGCGAAAATTGTCGGCGGCCACCTGCCGCATCTGCGTCTCCTGGAATTGCTCGTAGTCGACCCAGGCTTGATGGTATTTGATCAACAAGGGCAGGACCTCGCGGTTCATCTGCGCGCGGGCGCGGCCGGGTTCGTGATCCTTCAACAGCAAGGCGAGCGCCTGCAGATAGCTCGTCACGTAAGGCTTTCGCGCGACGTCGATGGCGGCCAGGAGCTCCCGTTCCCGGGCGGAATTGGCCGAGGCCTTGAGGCGCTCGATGCGCGTACTGATTTCCTCGGTGTTCTTCGCGCGCTCGACCGACAGGGCTTCGATTTGCGCCGGAGAGGTCGCCAGGAAAATATTCAACGTGAGGCGGCTATTGAGATTGGAATACCGCAAGGCCTCGCGCGCCAGTTGGGTCTGGGTCAACGTAGGACCGAGGATCTGCTCCAGACGGGCGCTGGTCTTGTCCATTTCGCGGATGCCCAACCCGCCCGTGCCCATAAAGAGAAGAACCAGGCAGCCGAACGCGGCGGCAATACTCAGGATAATGCGGTTCGCGTTCATGGATATTACTTTACAATCCGAAAAATACCCAGTGGCCGCAGACGGGATCGCACCGGCGGCTCGCCCGCGGATTCATCTGGGTAGAACATGGGGGAGGATCAAAAGGATGCGGGTGTGCCGCCTTGGCCCGACTCGCGGCATGGCGCGGGGGTCTCCGGTCACCCGATCCTGGCGGCTCGCGGCCCGTGTATCCATTCAAAAGGAACTAATCGGTTCCAATCGGCTGGTCCTTAGCCTCGCCCGATCAGCCGGCCTGCGCACATCGGCGCCAATCCGCATCACCGATCGGCTCGTTTCCGGCATTCCGACGGCGTTCAAAAATTGAAACGGTTGCATCGATCCAAACTTCGCGCTTAGATCGGTCCAATGGCGGCGGCCCGAGATACCCCAATTCTGGCGACGTCCGACCCGCGCCTCAACCCCCGGCCTTAGTTTCGCCCGCCAAACCCACTCCGCGATGACTCCCCCCACCGCCACGGCAACCGTCGCCTTTACGCTTAACGGCCAATCGATCCACCGCGCGGTGGAGCCGGATACGACGCTCCTCTGGCTGCTGCGCGCCGAACTCGGATTGACCGGAACCAAATTTGGCTGCGGCGAGGGCTATTGCGGTTGCTGCACCGTCCTGGTCGACCGCCAGGCCGTGCGCGCCTGCAACATTTTCGCGGCCGACGTGAACGGCAAGACCGTGGTGACGATCGAGGGTCTGGCAAGCGGCGGCCAATTGCATCCGCTGCAAAAGGCATTCATGGCCCACGATGCGCTGCAATGCGGCTTCTGCACGCCGGGAATGATCCTGACGGCGTTCAGCCTCCTGCAAGGGAACCCGCGGCCCACCCGCCAGCAGATCATCGAGGGCATGGATCAAAACCTGTGCCGATGCGGCGCCCATGTCCGGATCGTCCAGGCGATTCAGACGGCCGCCGCGGAAATGAATGGAGGGGCCGCATGAAGCCCGCCTCCGAAAACCCGGTCGGCCCGCCGGTCGCGGATCGGCCCGCGCCAAGTCGGCGCGAATTTCTAAACCGACTGGCCGGGGGCCTGTTCGTGTTCGTCGCCCTGCGCGACCTTAAGCTGCTCGCGGTCGATGAGCCGACGCGCGGCGGGGCGGCCGGCCGGGATCCCGCCGCGGACTTCAACGCCTTCCTGCGGATCGCCGCGGACGGACGGATCACCTGCTTCACCGGCAAGATCGAAATGGGCCAGGGGCCGATCACCTCGCTGCCCCAGATGCTGGCCGACGAAATCGAGGCGCCGGTCGACTCGATCGATATGGT
>CAZWMF010000401.1:0-4213 GCA_964634535.1 uncultured Opitutaceae bacterium
TCCCGCTCGGTGAGGGCGCGAATCGAGCGGGCCAGGGCCGATTCGGCATGGCTCGCCATCGCCAGCAGGCTTTGTTTCAGGCGTTCCATTTCTTCGGCGTAGTGGGTCATGCGCTAGTGGGGAGGATCAACCGAAGCGCCCGGACACATAGGCTTCGGTTTGGGGATTGGTCGGGGTGGTGAAAATCGTGCGCGTCGGGCCGAATTCGATCAACTTTCCCAGGTAGAAAAACGCGGTTCGATCCGAACAGCGGGCGGCCTGTTGCATATTGTGGGTGACGATAACGACCGTGTAACGCTCGCGCAACTGCTGGATGAGCTCCTCGATCTTCGCCGTGGCCAGGGGATCCAGGGCCGAACACGGTTCGTCCATCAACAGCACCTCCGGCTGCACGGCCAGGGCCCGGGCGATGCACAGGCGCTGCTGCTGGCCGCCGGACAGGCTCATGCCGGGCCGGTCGAGGACGTCCTTGACCTCGTCCCAAAGGGCCGCCATCCGCAGCGACTCTTCCATCCGCTGGCCCAAAAACGCGCGGTCGCGGGTGCCGTTGAGTTTCAGGCCGACGACCACGTTGTCCCGGATCGACATCGTCGGAAACGGATTCGACTTTTGGAAGACCATGCCGACTCGCCGGCGCACGAGCGTGGCGTCGACGTCGGGACTGAACAGATTGTCGCCGTGCAAACGGATTTGACCGGCGTGCCGGGCACCCGGGGTCAATTCATGCATGCGGTTGAGCGTGCGCAGGAAGGTCGATTTGCCGCAGCCGCTCGGCCCGATGATCGCGGTGACGTTGCGGTCGGGGATATTCAGCGTGACATCGTAGAGGGCCTGGTTCGCGTTGTACCAGACGCACAGCCGGTCGACTTCGAACGCCGGAACCTCGGCCGGGGGCGCTTTGCCGACGGTCGGCGGCTTCACGGATCCCGATTTGGTAGGATTTTCGTTCACAGGGAGCAGGGCAGTGGCATTCACGTGCGTTGGTTTTTATCCCGGGTGAGCACCCGGACGCCGATGCCCAGGGCGAGGATGAGTAGGGTGAGCACCAGGGCGCCGGCCCAGGCCTGGCGGTGCCATTCGTCGTACGGGGAGATCGCGTATTCGAAGATTTGGAGGGGAAGGGCCGCAATCGGCTGGGCCAAATTCACGTTCCAGAACCGGTTGCCGAAGGCGGTGAAGAGGAGCGGGGCGGTTTCCCCGGCCACCCGGCCCATGGCGAGCAGGACCCCGGTGACGATCCCCCGGAGCGCCGTGGGCAGCACGATGCGCGCGACCATCTTCCAGCGCGGCAGGCCCAGGGCGAGCGCGGCCTCGCGGTAGCTGCGCGGAACGAGGACGAGCACCTCCTCGGTCGTGCGCAGGATCAGCGGGATCATGATGAAGCCCAAGGCGAGCCCGCCCGCGTAGGCGGAGAAGCCCTTCATCGGCAAAACCACCAGGCCGTAGGCCACCATGCCCCAGACAATCGAGGGCGTGCCGTTGAGCACATCGGCCGCGAAGCGGACCAGATCGTTCATGCGCTCGCCGCCATATTCGGCCAGGTAGATGCCGCCAAACACCCCGACCGGAATGCCGATGACCGAGGCGATCGCGAGCAGCTGGAAACTGCCGACGATCGCATTGCCCATCCCGCCGCCGGGCACGCCGACCGGCTTGGGCAGGTTGGTCAGAAAGCTGAAGCTCACCGCCGAGGCCCCTTCCCGGATCAGATGAAAGAGCACGAAACCCAGCGGGGCGACCACGAGAAAAGCGCACACCACAAACACGGTATTCATGCCCGCGTTGACGAGGCGGCGGCGGCGATGATTGGCGGCATCCATGACGTCAGCCGGGTCAGGCGGCCCGGCGGGTCTCCGGAGTCGTCGTGGCGCGAATCAACAGCTGCGCCAGACCGTTGACCAGGATGGTGAGGCCCAGGAGCACGAGCCCGAGTTCGAAGAGCGCGCTCAGGTACAGGTCGCTCGTCGCCTCGGTGAATTCGTTGGCGATCACGCTGGCCAGCGTGTAGCCGGGCGCGAACAGCGACGCGCTGATTTGGGGCCGATTGCCGATCACCATGGTCACGGCCATGGTCTCGCCGAGGGCCCGCCCCAGGCCGAGCACCGCGGCGCCGAACAACCCGCGGCGGGCGTAGCTCAACACGGCGATGCGCGTGACCTCCCAGCGGGTTGCGCCCAGGCCATAGGCGGCCTCGCGCTGCAGATTGGGCACCGAGCGCAGCACCTCGCGCGAGACCGACGTGACGATGGGCAGAATCATGATCGCCACCACGATGCCGCCGGTGAGCATGCCGATGCCGTAAATCGGACCTTGAAACAACGGCAGGAAGCCGAACCAGCGCTGCAGAATCGGATACACGCTGACCCGCAGCCAGGGCACCAGGACAAAAATCGCCCACAAGCCCCAGATGACGCTCGGCACGGCGGCCAGCATCTCGATCAGCGAGGTGAGCGGCTGGCGCAGGCGCAAGGGGGCAAGATCGGTCAGGTACAGCGCGGTGCCGATGCTCAGGGGCACCGCGATCAGGAGGGCGATCATCGACGAAACCAGGGTGCCGTAGATGAGCGGCAGCCCGCCGTATTGCTCGTTGACCGGGTCCCAGGTCGAACTCACGAGAAACTTCCAGCCGAACTGGACGATCGACAGGTGCGAGCCGACCAGAAGCTGCACGGCCACCATCGCAACCAGGACCAGAATGGTCAGCGCCCCGGCGAGCGTCAGTCCGTAGAACACCCGATCGGGCCAGCGTCGGGGGCGCGCGGCTCGAACCTTAACCGCCGGCGGACCGGCGGGCGGCGACTCGGTGGACGTCATGGGGAAAAGCGCAACGGGGCGGAGAATGAATTCCGCCCCGTCAGGAAAAAAGACCCGGTGCGAAAGCTCCAGGCAATTCAGGTTACGGTTTAGTAACTAACGGTATCGAGGAGCTTCAGCTCGCGGGCCTGAACTTCGGCCGGCAGCGGCGCATAGGACAGGGCCGGCGTCAGCTTCTGGCCGTCGGTCACCGCCCACTTCAGGAACGCCACGAGCTTCTGGCCCACGTCGCCCTTGGCCTGCTTTTGGTACAGGAGCACCCAGCTCGGCCCGGCGATCGGATAGGCATCCGGCCCGGGCGCGTTGACCATCGAGAAGCGGAAATCGTCGGGAATGTTCGCGGTGGCCATCGCCTTCGAGACGCCGTCGGGCGAGGGCGAAACGAAATTGCCCGCGGCGTTGCGCAGGTCGGCCACCGGGAGCTTGTTCTGCTGGGCATAGGCGAGTTCGACGTAGCCGATCGACCCGGGAAGCTGCTTCACCTGGCCCGAGACGCCCTCGCTGCCCTTGCCGCCGAGGCCGGTGGGCCACTTGACCGAACCGCCCTTGCCGACTTTGGCCGCCCACTCCGGGCTCACGCTCGAGAGGTAGTCCGTGAAAATAAACGACGTGCCGCTGCCGTCGGACCGATGCACGACGGCGATCGGCATGTCGGGCAGCGCTGCGCCCGGATTCAGGGCGACGAGCTTCGGATCGTTCCAATTGGTGATGGTGCCGAGATAGATGCCGGCGAGAGTATCGGCGTCAAAGCGCAGCTTGGGATCGCCCGGCAGATTGTAGGTCAGGGCGACCGCGCCGGCGACCACCGGAAGATGGAGAATCTTGCCGGGAGCCGCCGCCATCGCGGCGTCCTTCATCGGGGCGTCGGAGGCGCCAAAGTCCACGGTCTGCTTCACCAGCTGATTGATCCCGGCGCCCGAACCGATCGATTGATAGTTAAAGTGGACCGATGGATCCTGTTTCTGATAGGTGTCGAACCAGGTGGTGAAGGCCGGGTAGTCGAATGTCGACCCGGCGCCGTTGACCAGCAATTGGGCGGACGCCGAGGTGGCGAGCGGCCCGAAGCCGACGGCGACGAGCCCAACGGCGGCGATGAACAGGGAAGGGATTTTCATGAGGAGGGACGTGGAAGCGGAACGGGACAGGGATTTGCGCAAATCGCGGTGGAATCCACCGGGTTGGGCAGCCCGCTGACAGAATCGGCACCGCACAGCGCAGGGCGGAAGAGGTTCAGATTCAGTTTGTCTTGGCGACTCAACGCGCTCGTTATACCGGCTGATTGTTACGGTTGTGTGTCGAATGTGTGACAATCTGCCAAAGGCTCGGACCGCGCCCTATCCTCGCAGCAACCCGCGCTCGAGTATTGTCGGGTCCGGCCGGCTGCCGAAGCCGCGGAATG
>CAZWMF010000402.1:0-4205 GCA_964634535.1 uncultured Opitutaceae bacterium
GGCCCGGATTGTTACAATCCGGTGGTGAATTGTGTTACCGTTCGGAAACGACTCGCCAGCGGGTCACACCACGACGACAACCCGGGAAAAATCGGACCAAAGGTCGTAACCGTCCCATTGGGGTCCAAAATCCAAGGCTCGGCCCACCGGCACCAAGCGATCCACCCCGGCTAATCCGGCAATTTCCGCCAGCCGGTCTCGCTCGGTGGCGTCCAAGCCAAAGTGGCTGATGGTCTGGTTGTCCACCCGGAGCCCCTGCCCCACCTCTTCGAGCGAAACGCCGGCCACGTGGGTAAGAAATCCCCCGCCACAGAGTTCGGAAGTATCCGAGCCGGACGGTCCGGTCGCATGGACCGCCGTCGTGTGGGGATGATGAACGATGGAGCTCGCGCAACCCTCCGCTGCGGCGCCGAACGCAAACTGAATCCGCCGCGCCGCCCATCCGGCGTCCGGTTCGCCCAATTTGCCGGCCATCGCGGATTCCAGCCGCTCACCGAGATCGGCGCCGGCCGCAACCCCCTCATCCCGCGTCCCGAGCCAATATAGCGTATGGGGTGACGAGCACGCCAGTTGGTTGAACGGCGCGAGGTCGCCCGCCATCTTGGCGGCCAGGGAGGACCGACCTTCGTCGTCGGTCGCCAGGTACCGGGCGGCCCCAAAGACGGACAGCGATCGCTTGCTGGCAAAGGCCCGCTCGGAGGCGTGCGGATTCAAGGGAATCGCCCGAATCCGCCGAACCGTCTCGTCCCCGCCCCAGATAATTCGGGTGTCGCAGGCTGCCGACAATTTCGCCGTAATCGCCGCGTCGTGGCCGTAAGCGGCAAACACGTTCGCTTGGCCGATGGCGGGCAAATCGGCCAATACCCGGTTCAAACACTCCAGGAGGTCTTCCATCATCGGCCCACCCCGGGTCGTCAACCGGACGACATTGGCGTTGCCGACGAGAAACGAAAGGGCCCAGGAAAAGACAAACATCGTATCCACATTTGCCGGGGTGATGTGAATGACCAAACCGGCCGGAACCCGCATCCCGGTCGCCGGCCGCCCGCGTTCGAAATCGGTGCGGAGGTCGGCCAGATGAGCCGGTCGGAGCCAAAACCCCAAGGCCGCGCCCGCGGGATCGCGGCGCAGGCGCGGGTGCGCGAGGATCTCCTGGGAAAGACGAGCCAGCGTGGAGATCCGCTCCGGCGAAAATGGCGGCTGCACCCGGCGGCGCGCTGTCCGCAAGAATTCGTCGAGATCGCCGGTCCAACCGGCTGGGGCGAGAACCCGGAAGGCGGGCGCTTGGTCAGCTTCGCTGCTCATAGGTGTCGCTGCAGCCTCGCACTTCCGCCCGCGGCACGCGGCCGGCCACTCGAAAATAACGCCCCCCCAGGCCGGAGTCTGCCGCATCCTCGCCCAGCCACTCGCCCACATCCTCGGTGAGCAGCGAATGCCCGGGATAACTCTCGGGCAGCACCGACAGAACCTGCAATAACCCGCGTCGCCCGGCCGGAAGCGGGCGCAGCGTAAATGGGTCGCGCACGATCACGTGGGCAAACACCGGGGCGTGAAGTCCCGTGCCGGCGTTCTCGAAGAAGACACTGCCCACCTGCTCGACCATACCATAAAAATTGATGACTCGCTCGACCCCCAGGCGGTCGCGGGCCGCGGCCTCAAAGGTTCCCGCGTCGACCCGTTCCGACTCCAACTTCTTCCAGCCGCCGCTGTGGATAAACACCCCGCGGGAGACGGGAAGCCGGCGGTCAATCGCTGCCAACGCGGCGATCGCATGGCGCCAGGCCATAAACGTAAAGCCAAAGAACAACACCGGCCGGCCGCTATGCCTAGCGAGGTATTGCTGCACGGCTTCCCCATCGAACGACATGTCCTCCCGCAAAGCGTAAATCGGGTCCCGTCCAAACTGCATGAGTCCGAGGATCCCGGCTCCGCGCGCCGAGAACGACTGGCGATCCTTGATCACGCCCGGATGGTCCAGAATCACCATGGGCAACCGATCCTTGCCGATGAAGTGTTGCATGATTCGAACCAGCGCCCGGCCCTGGCGGGCGGCGGTCTCCCGATCGAGGAAGACGCGGCTGACGGCCTGGCCGGTCGTGCCGCTCGAGGTGAGCACGCGAAACACGTTCTCCGGCGGGACGCTGCGCAGTTCGCATTGCTTGAAGAGCGATACGGGCATGAACGGCAACTCCTCGAATGCGTCGTAGGGGCCCGGTTTGAGCCCGCCGAATGCCGCATCCACGACCCGCCGGAACGGTTCGCACTGCCCGTAGTGCCAGCGGGTCAACCGGTCGAGTTCGGGCATCAGGGCGGCCCGTTTCTCCGCGCCGCCCAGGCCAAAGGGTGGTCCGGCCAATAGCTGGTCGACAAGGCTGGAGGCTTCGGTCGTCACGCGAGCGCCTTATAGTCTTTCTTACCCGATGAAGTCATCGGCAAGTGGGTCAGCGACTCGGCGCCGATCGCCGCTGGCGGCACGCCGAGCCAGCCGGCCAGGTGCGCCCGCACGCCCTCCGAGACGGCGCTGTTTCCGCTTTCGAGAAAGATTCTCAGCCGGTCGCCACCGTCCAGCGCCGCGGCGCGGACCGGGAAGTTCGTTTCGATCTCGCTTTCGACCGTCGCCAAATTGACCCGTTTTCCAAAGAGCTTCGCGAAGCGCGCGATCCGCCCGGTGATCCGAAAGAACCCATCGGCGTCGCGTTCGCCCAAATCACCGGTGGCGAGCACGCCGCCCTGCACGTCTCCACGCGCCAGGTCGGTCGGGCCGGTGGCGTACCCGAGCATGACGTTGGGCCCGCGATAAATCAGTTGGTTAGCGGCCGGATCGCCGTCCAGCGGCTCCAGCGAGAGCTCTCCTTGGGGAATCGCGACGCCAATTGATCCGGGCTTCGCCGACAGCTGGTCCGGTGGCACGTAGGCCATTCGGGCGGTCGCCTCGGTCTGCCCGTACATGACAAAAAACCGGGCATCCCTTCGAGACGCCGCCGTGTGAAACTGCAGGGCCAAATCCACCCGCAAATGGCCGCCGGCCTGGGTCAACGTGCGAATCGAGGGCCGGTCGGCCGGATTCAATCGGAGCCGCGCCAGGGTCTCATACATGTACGGAACGCCCGCGAATGAGGTGCATTGGCAGGCCTCCACCACCCGCCAGAATTCCGGCCGAATGAAGGAGTGGCCGGTGAAGGCGACCGCCCCTCCGGCGACCAGATGCGAATTCACGACGGACAGGCCGTAGGAATAAGACATCGGCAGGCTTTGCATCGCGATTTCGCCCCCGTCTAGCCCGAGGTACTGGACAATCGACCGGGCGTTCGCGAGCAGATTGGCCCGGGAAAGTCGCACAAACTTGGCATCGCCCGTCGAACCGGAGGTGGCCAGCAGCAAGGCCAGATCCGGATGCGGCGCCAGGGGATACGGCGTTCGGCCGGATCGCACCCACAAGGCGAGTCTCTCCCCGGCCGAACCCGCGGTCCGCTCATAGCCAGCCGGAACCTCTTCGTCGCGTGCGCCTAGAAGGAGCGCGCTCGGGGCGTAGGCGGCGACCACCCGAGCGCGCGCCGCGCCGGTCGGTTCCCCCAGGCCGAGCGGAATTCGTTCGGCCAGACAGGCCAAGTAGGCGGCGATGGCCGCCGGACCATTGGCGGCGAATTGGAAAACGACCGCCGGCCGCGGGAGCCCGGCCAGGAGTTCGCGCGTCGCCGCGACTCGGCGGCCCAACTCCCGATAGGAGACCACGCGGTCCCGACTCTCCTCATAAAGGGCCGGCGCATCGCTCGAAAAATCGACCGCTTCGATCATACCGCCATGCCGCCGTCCACTCCAAATACCTGCCCGGTGATGTACGCCGCGTCGTCCGAGGCGAGAAAAGCCGCGCAGTTTGCGACGTCGGCCGGCTGGCCGATCCGCCCGAGCCGAATGCTGGCCACGGTCTGCTGGAAGGATTCGGGCGCGAACTGCCTCACCAAATCGGTATCGATGAAACCCGGCGCGATCGCATTGACCCGGATTTTGCGAATCGCGAGTTCCTTGGCGGCGGCCTTGGTGAATCCGATAATCGCCGCCTTCGTGGCGCTGTACGCACTGAGCCCGTCGATTCCGGCGCTGCCGGCAATCGACGCAAGATTGATCACGGCTCCGCCCTTTTCCGGAGGGAAGATGCGGATGGCGTATTGGGTAAGGTTGATCGCGGCGAGCACGTTGACCTCGAA
>CAZWMF010000403.1:0-3816 GCA_964634535.1 uncultured Opitutaceae bacterium
CGCCTCCCAAATACACACCTGCGCGGACTTGATGATGTATGGCAGCCTCTTGGCTTTGCTCGACGGCAATTCTCGCTTTGAGGCACTGATGCTGCGCGTCAAATCGGTCTACTATCCGCTCGCCTTGGTCGCGTTCACATTCATCGCGTCGCCCCTTCTGCACCAGCGCCTTAGGGGGATGTACGACCTGACTCTGGGCATGTCGATCGAGAGTTTCACGTTCGCGTTCGTCATCGGTTGGCTTTTGCGCAGTCCAGAATCGCTCGCGGCCAAGTTTCTCAATCTTCGCTCGATGGCCTTCGTGGGTACGCTTTCCTACAGCTTGTATCTCTGGCAACAACCCTTCATGGCGCCCTCGAATTCCACGCTCACCGGAAAATTCCCCTGGAATGTTTTCTGCGGAATAATCGTGGCGCTCTTCTCGTATTTTGTAATCGAGAGGCCTTTTTTGAGCCTGCGCCGGCGATTTCGCGCGATTTAGAAGAGCCCGCAATGAAGAGCCTCCCGGGTCTCAAGGCCCGCGAGGATCGAGCCGGGTTCGATTCTAGATGGCCTCGACGACGAACGCCATGCCGGCCCAATGAAACGGTTGGTAGGGTTCGAAGCGCCAGCCGCGGGCGGACGCGAACACTTCCAGGAAAGCGCGGCGCTCACCGGACAGCTTGCCCTCGCCGAAGCACCAATAGTCGTCGAAAGCGACGATCATTCCGGGTTTGAGCCGCGGGAGAAGGAAGCGCAGCACGTCAAGCGTCGACGAGTAGACATCGCAGTCGACGTAGGCGAAAGCGATCGAGCCCGGAGGGAAGAATGCCGGCGCGGCGGTACGCAGCGTGTCCTTGTAGAAGCCCGGGATCAGGTCGTAATTGGAAATCCCCTTGCGCCCGCAGAGAGCGCGGAATTCGTCGACGCCAGTGTTCATCGTGCCCGCGATCCAACGCGGGTGATCGTCCTCGGGCAGTTCCGCGGGCGGCAGGCCAGCAAAGGAATCGAAAGCCCACAATTTGCGCGCAACGTGGCGTCCGCGACGAATAGCCCGGGCCGCATGACCAAACGTAACGCAGCCACAGCATCCAAACTCGGCGTAATCGCCCGCGATGCCGTTAAAGTCGAGGGTGTTGAGCGCCTTATTGATGAAATCGTGGCGCTCGCGGTCCTCAAAATAAGCGCCCTCGCGGTTCCATGCGTCGGACCAAATGCGGAGGCGTCGCTTCAGCGGGATGGGCAAGAGTGATTTGAGCATGGCTCTGCTCATCTATCGCTAAGCCCGGGGGTGGTCAATGGGCTGGCGGTTACAAGATGGTGTCGGCCGAATCGGTCAAGACGCTTACAATCATTATCTTGTGTGTCGCCGTCAATTCTCGTTAGGAACAAGGCTCGTCCTGGCGACCCGATTCCCCGGTCATGCGATCGGAAGTTGGAAAAGGTTTTGACTGATTGCAGGAGGCTACTCGGGCGTTTCGAACTGGTGTCTCGATTGTGCCTAATGCCCAATGGCAATAGGAGTACGAGAGCCCTCGCTAAGGTGCCTGTCGAGGTGGGAGTCGCTGGGCCATTTCGTTCCGCCCCGACGCGAACCCGTCACTGCTCCAGCGGCGCGAACAATAGGCTGAGGATAGGCTTCGCCAGCGGAATCTTAGCCGTCGCAACCTGGCGGTTTTTTTCAAAATCAATGGGCACCACTTCAAACGACACCGTGACCGTCTCGGCCTGAGCGGCGCCAGAAATCGTGACATGGCCAACATAACTTCCCGGTCGCAGTCCGGTGGGATCGCAAACCAGGGTTACGGACACGGAGGATCGTCCGTCGATCAACGTTCCGGAATTAAGCGACGGCGTCAGCCAGTTCGAGTCTGAACTGGCCTGCCAATCCAAAGCGGCCGTGCCCGAATTCACGACGACAATTGCAGCGTGGGTAGTGCGGCCGGGGGATCCCGCTACGCTGAGGAAATTGACGGGCACAGCGAGGACGGCGGCCGGCGCCAACCCACCAATTAACGAGTTGGCCAAAGCGGGAATCGGCCTAGGCGCAATAGTTTGCCTCGGCGCCGGAGAGACCGGAGCGTCGCCAACCGTCTTTGCGACCGACACGGTGGCAAGGCTGGGCGTCTGATCGGCAACGGTCGCGATCGCAGCGGGAGCCACCAAGAGCAGCCGCCCACTCGCCGAACGTGCCGTCCCGACCTCAAATCTCACGGCGACGGTTTTCGTTTGGTTGCCTGTGGAAATAGTGATTGACCCGTTATAGGAGCCGGGGCCAAGACGAGCGGGATCACAGTTAAGCGTTACCTCGGTCTGGGAATTCTCGCCAGCGACGACGCTGGAGCTTGGCGACACGGAGAGCCAAGGAGAGTCCGAGGTTGCCGTCCAACTCAGGGGCGCCGTGCCGGAATTCAATATGACCATCGATGCCTGAGACGATATACCCGATAGTCCCGAAAGGCTGAAGGTTCGCTCCGGGAGTTCGAGAATGCCGCCGGGAGCGGTTCCGGTGTAAACCGCATTCGCCAGGTTCAGCCAGGTGTTGGTCTGGAGGCCCGGACTGACCGTCGATGCGGCAAAGTGAACGCCAATTGCATCCGCGGAAGCCGAGGATCCGGCATCGATGGTGTTGCCCAGAAAGAGGGCATTCGCGACGCGAGAGCCACTGCTCAAGTCGTCACATTCGAATCCTTCGGGCAGGTTCTGAAATGAATTGTTGTCGAAAACAGTTAGGTCGAAAGGAATTCCCGGCGTGGCAGGATTGTTGGTCCACAGCGTCACTCCGGCCGTCGTAATGTTGGTGACGCGGTTGTGGCGAAAAACCGTCCCAATGAAGCCGACGCCTTGGTCCGAACTGGCATCGGGGATTCCGCAACCGGTGCGAATGCCCATGTAGCTCGAATCGATGGTGTTATTCACATAGTAGTTAAAGAACGTCGGTGCGATGCCTGCGATTGGCGCCGATTGTTGCACCGCGAGGATGGAAAGACCGTAACACATCTCGCTGATCGCATTTCCATCGCCGATCCAATCGAAGCATCCGCCGAATGGTTCGATACCGGTCATCGCCGTAGTTCCGGCGGCATAAGTACTCCGGCCCTGAAGCTGATTGCCATAGATCACCCATCGGTCGGCCGCGTGAGCGATGATCACGGTACTCGTCGCGTCCGGTGGCACGTTCCAGGACGGACTAACCGTGAGGGTACCGGTGTTCGAATCAAAGGCGGTCACTGAACGATGCTGACCCAAACCCTTGCCTCGCGTCACGACGACGGTCTGGCCCGTGTAATCCGTGCTGAGCCCGGCCAGGGACAAGGTCTCCGCCGTCGAAGCCACTGGACTCCCCTGAAAGAGGCTCTGGGTTCCCTCGCAGAGGATCTGTTCGCCGGAGTTTTGTTCGGTCGTACCGGGACGCGGACCGCAATTGGTGGTTGTGTTCCCGCCGACATAAACATCACGCAAGGTTCCAAAGTCGCTATTGGCGGCAAGCAACCGCCCCAAACCCTGGCCCGATTCGGATGTATCGTCGAAGTTGGCGAACGTGCAATCCGAGATGCTCAGTTCGCTCGTCCCCAACTGGTCGATTGCCATCGGTGAATCGTTGGCACCTAGAAACGAGCAATTTTCGAAAGCGTGCTGGCGGCTGCTGCATGACGTGACGTTCCCTCCTATGAAGGTGCAGCCGTTGTAGGAAAGCCGGGCAAGATTGGCCATGAAGACGCAACCGAAACCCGGGACCAGGATCTGGACGCGGACGTTGGTGAAGCGAATGTCGCTGCTGCCCGCGGCGAATTGACAGAAGATCAAATGGTCGGGATTTGTGCTCGCGTTAAAGTT
>CAZWMF010000403.1:3826-4204 GCA_964634535.1 uncultured Opitutaceae bacterium
CCCGTTGGCGTCGACCGTGAGGTTGGTCAACTCGACGTTATTGGCCACCTCGCCATTGGCGAAGAACAGCCCCAAACGATTCGACGTGGGCGAACCCTGGCAAAACTGGGCATTACACTTTATGAAAGTAAGGTCCTTGCCGTCGCCGGCGTACCGCAGATTGCTCTGGAAGGCGATGCCTTGGTTGACCATGTAGGTGCCTGTCGGAAAGTAGAGCGTTGCATTCTGTCCCGACTGTGCCGACGCCACGGCCGCGACGTTAGCTGCGGCGATGGCATTTGTGTCGTCGGTCACCCCGTCGCCCACTGCGCCATAAGTCCGCACATTGAACGTGGGCCCATTCCACGTGAAGGGGTTGGTAACCGTCAGCGAAAGCGG
>CAZWMF010000404.1:0-4202 GCA_964634535.1 uncultured Opitutaceae bacterium
TGCGTCGACTACACCCGCCGGGAACTCGTGATCAACGGCGACCCCGGAATGGTCGATATTTCGATCAGCTGGAGCGTCCTCGCCTTTGCCCTGCTCGCATCGGTCGCGACCGGCGTGCTCTTTGGCACCCTGCCCGCCCTGATCGCTGCGCGCACCAACGTAAGCTCCGCCCTGAAGCAGGGGGCGCGGGGTTCGACCGGCGGCCGCACCCGCCATCGGCTCCGCCAGGTGTTGATCGCCGCCGAGTTGGCGCTCGCCCTGATCCTGCTGGCCGGCGCCGGCTTTATCGTGCGCGGCCTGCATCGCTTCGCGCAGAGCGATTACGGCTGGCGGCCCGACGGCATCATCGCGGCCAACCTGGTGCTGCCCTTCAACGCCAACTACGCCAGCGACGACGCCTGCCGGAGCTTTGTCAAGAAGTTGGAAACGGGCCTGGCCCAGCTTCCGGGCTGCCAAGGCGTTTCCATCGCGGCCTTCACGCCGATCCTAGGCTTTTGGCAGACGAACAAAATCGCGGTCGACGGCCGGCCCGCCCCGCTCGGCCAGGAGCCTCAGGCGTATTTTGACGACGTCAGCCCGGGATACTTCACCACGCTCGGGATGCACCTCGTGGCGGGCCGGGGTTTCACGGAGGCGGATCGAGCGGATTCCGCGCCCGTCGTCGTCGTCAACGAGACCCTGGCACGGGCGCTTTGGCCCGGGCAGGATCCCGTGGGCCAGCGCCTCGGCAATGCCGACCCGGCGAACCGCCAGTGGGCCCGCGTGATCGGCGTCGTCAACGATGTGCATCCGTCCGTGGAACTCGTGGTGCCGGCGGCCACGCCGTTTCAGGCCTACCGGCCGCTCGCGCAGGCGTCCAACGCGGTCCGCTGGCTCAATCTGGATGTGCACAGCACGGCGCCGGCGGAGGTGGTGAGCGCGGCCATCCGACAAACCGTGGCCCGCATCGATCCCGACGAGTCGGTGTATTCGCTCCTGCCCGCCCGGGAGCTCATTCGCCAGCAGATCACGACCGGCTTCGTCCTGTTGGCCAAAGTGTTTTCCGCCCTGGCCTTGGGCGGGCTCGCGCTGGCAGCCGTGGGCATTTATGGCGTGATCGCCAACCTGGTGGTGCAGCGCACCACCGAGTTCGGCATCCGCATGGCGCTCGGGGCCCAGGCGCGCGATGTGCTGGTCCTCGTGCTCCGGCAAGGGGCGCAGCTTGCTCTCCTGGGGGCCGCGGTGGGCCTCTTGGGCGCGCTGGGGCTGATCCGGGTGTTCGCCGCCATCCTGCCGAACATGCCCGGCACCGACTGGGTCCTGACCGGCGCCACGCTGGTCCTGCTCGTCGGCGTCGCGCTCCTCGCTTGTTGGCTGCCCGCCCGGCGCGCCACCCGGGTCGATCCGATTATCGCACTGCGGGCGGAGTGACTCGCGCCGGAAAGCCGGTCACGCCTTGGGCTCGGTCTTCCGCGGGCCGGTATTGAGCCCCAAGGGCAAATAAGCCGGACAGAAGCGAACCAGGGCGGTCAGGATCGGGCCCAGCCCGATCAGGCCCCACCAGCTCTTAAAATAATAACCGGCCGCGAGAATCGCGAAGCCGGCGATGATGCGAACCGCCCGATCGATGCCGCCCACATTGTTTTTCATGTTTCGCGTTTAGAGTTTCGATGCCGCGGCCGATCCATCCCGCGGCGGTTTCACGACCGGCCAGCCGGAGTCCGCCCAGGCGCGCAGGCCGCCGCCGTTCTCCGCGCGGAAACCCTCGGTCCGCAGGAGGCTGGCCGCCTTCCCCGCCCGCGCCCCGGCCGCGCAGTAGAGCACGAGATCGCAATCGCCCGCCGTGCGCAAAAACTCCCGCCAGCCGGTTCGCGCGCCGGTCAAGTCGCTCAGGGGCAGGAGCGCGGCGCCCTTCGCCACGCCCGCGACCCACTCCGCCGGCTCGCGCACATCGACGAGCCGGGCCCGCCCGGCGCGCACCCGGGCGGCGGCGTCGGCCGCCTGGCCGGCGCCGGGGATCAGGGCTTTGAATAGATTCATAAGATGTTGTTTATAATTTGTTAATGTTTAAGCCAGGCCGGGAGATATTTATCTACTTAAATACGTATATACACAAATACGAATATCTGGCAAGAGCTTGTTTTACGCGGGCCGCGCCGTCATACTCATTCCGGCCGCTTCCGGCCCATCATGCGCCAAAAAAAAATCTCCGAAGACGGATTCCAATTGATCGCCCAGCGCTTCGCCGTGTTGGGCGAGCCGACGCGGCTCAAGCTGCTGCACGCCCTCTTCGACGGGGAAAAGAATGTGAATCGCCTGGTCGAGCTGACCGGCTGCACCCAGGCCAACGTTTCCCGGCATCTGCAGCGGCTCATGGCGGCCGGCGCGGTGGCGCGGCGCCGGGACGCGCAGCAGGCCTTCTACTCGATCACCGATCCGACGCTGCTCAAACTTTGCGAGCTCGTTTGCGGCAGCCTGGAAAAGCAATTGGCCGCCCAGGCCAGCGTTTTCAAATAGGACCCTCCGCGGGAGGCGCGGCCCCGGCGCCCGCACCGCTTCGGCGGTCCGGTGGCTACTCCACCGCACTGACCGGCTGAAACTGGCCGGCACGAACGCCCGGGACTTGGTCGCCCGCCCGCCGTCCAACCAATTGGCGACCAATCGGCGAGGCCGGGGTGACCACCGTTACGATCTGGCCCGCCCAGTCCACCTCGAGGCCGCCGCGCGCCGGACCGATATAATATGTCCGACCCGCGGCTCCTTCGGCGAGGCGGACGACGGATCCGACGGTGGCGGGGCCACCCGGCGGAGTCGGCGCGGCGCTCAAATTGCGGAACGCCTCGATTGCCCCCGCCAGTTCGCCGGCCAGCTTGGCCTGCCCGGCGGCCAAATATGCCGCGCTTTGGCCGCGCATGTCGAATTGGCCCTCCTGGCGGCTCTCCGCATCCGTCGCCTCGGCCTTGGCGTCGTGCGCTGCCGCCACCAAGACGGCCAATTCGGCCTCCAGTTTGCCAATGATTGCCCGGCGCAACTCCGCCTTGTCCATCAGCCGGAGGGGTTCATGAGGCTTCGGAAGTAACGGCTCAAGGCGGGTGGGTCAATCCGCCTTCGCCGTAGGCTACGGCGTGACGATGTCCGCCGTAGCCCGAAGGGCGAAGGCGGGGGCTACTGCCCAATCGGGCACGACAACCGCCCGGCGCAGCAGCGCCAGCAGCATCCGGTCAACTTGTCGCCCTTCAGGCCGAGGCCCAAAAGCGAACAGATGCGTCCGAGCGCCACACAGATGTTCTTGCTGGCGGCGGCGGACAGCTTATCGCCCACCGCGAGACTCTCGGCCGGAATCGTCAGCGTCCAGGCCTCGGGACGGCCGCCGTAGAGCTGCTCGGCCATGCCGAGGATCACCCCCGGATCCGAGGTGTGACCGGCGCCCGCGGCGGCGCCATCCGCCCGGAGGGGGCTAAGCCGGATCGGCTGCGCGGGGTCGACCGATGCGTCCACGAAAACGACGCGCCGGGCTTTCGCCACTTCGCTGGCCAGTTCGGGAGTCAGCTGGCGGCAGGCGATCCCGCGCACACCGTCCCATTGCTTCCAGGCAATCTCTTCGGCCACGCGCGGTCCGATGCCGTCATCGCTGCGCAGGTCGTTTCCATAGCCAATGACCAGATCCATCGTCATAAATTGCGCGCCACTTCGCGAACGAGCGAGCCACGGGCATCCACCAGCCGCACGACGAGCGGCATCTGACCGGCCGCGTGGGTCGAGCAACTCAGGCACGGATCGTAGCAGCGGATGCCCGCCTCGACCCGATTGAGCATGGCCTCGGGGATGTCGGAGCCCCGGACGTAGTGCCGGGCGATCTGGGCCACCGTTCGGTTCATCGCGAGATTGTTATGGCCGGTGGCGATCAGCAGGTTGACCCGCCGGATCAGGCCGTCGCGGTCCACCGTATAATGGTGGAACAGCGTTCCGCGCGGGGCCTCGCTCACGCCCACGCCCTCCAGCCGGTTGATGCCCGCGTCGGCGCGCAATTCCCGGCTGAGCAGGTCCGCATCGTTGAGACCGGCCTCGATGCGTTCCAGGCACGCCACGATCTCGATCAGCCGGGCATAGTGGTAGAGAAACGACGACGTGACCGCGCCGTGGCCATAGCCGCGAAATTCCCGCAGTTCGGCGTCCGCCCGCGGCGTGCCCATGCGCTCGCAGACGTTGAGCCGGGCCAGCGG